>NZ_CAWPKW010000155.1:0-8135 GCF_963888615.1 Brasilonema octagenarum UFV-OR1
CGACCAACCCCCAATCTAAAATCTAAAATTTAAAATCTAAAATCGTCCCGGTCAAATTACTGCGGAGGATTACTATATCTTCTGCAATAAGTTGAGTTATATCGTTTCACTTTAAGGTTGATACAATTAGACCGCTCCCCCGCATCTTGTGCATCTTGTGCAAGTCAGATGAGGGGAGGAAGACGTCCTCGCCGCTTTTTTCCCCTGCATCCTTGCACCCTTAAATACATCTGTTGCGCCTGCACACCCACTCACCTTCGCCCACCGAACGTGATTGATTGGTTTGTCGTCCTCATTACCCACAGTTTTCATAAGGCTTAGCTGATTTTTCCATCTCATACCTCTACTGGCAGATTTTTCGCTTGTTTTAGCCAAGCACTTCAAACATCCGCAACATCACGAAGCCAATTCAAAGAAATATATTAGTTAACAAGTGTACAATCATACCATTTCATCTTTTTAGAAAAGTTATACTGTTTTTTAGGTTCTACCTGGGAATTACGCAGAAGTGGCTTTGCCACTTCTTTTTCTAAAAGGTAAGGCAAAAATAATATCCTTAAGAAAATGAGAGCTGTCGCCGACACCCCAAAGAACACAGCCATACCACTCAGCAGTTCACCTATACAGTACTACAGATTTAGTTAATGATCGCCTGCGTAGACTGCTATTGCGTTTGACCAATAGCTTTGGGTGTAGGAGTGTAGGGGTGTAGGCGAGCCACTGCCCTTCGGGTATGCCCTTGGCGTGCGCTTGCGCTTACGCCAGATGCCTGGCTGTCGGGAAACAAGGACCGCAGCCGGTTGTCGTCACCTCCTGCGCAGCGCTGTCTCACCGTGGGCTGGTCTCCCGCGTTGAGGCATGTGGCGTGAGCCAGTGGGGTTTTTTATGAGCTCGTCTTTAGAAGTCAAAACAATACACAAGTATCTACAACAATAGTAGAGTATCCACAAAACGACTATGTATAAACAGCACTTTGCAGGCGCATCCTTGCTTTGGTATTGGCGGACTATAGTTACGTTGTTCCAGGTAAGTCCTCTAGATGCTAAATCTAAGTTAAGAGACTTATGGTATACTAAACTCTTTAGTTGAGTAGAGACTTTAGCAACGCATAGAAAAATTTTGTTGACAATTAGCAATTAATAAGTAAATCAACCAAATTAAACGTAAAGGGTAGCAAAGCGATCGCACGAATCGTATTTTATGTTTTTTCAGGTTGACTTATGAAGTTTTTTTGCTTGTTAGCTTACATCTTAAAATAAAGAGAAAACTCTACGCATAAGGTATTTGACCTGTGTTGAATCAAGATGAAAATTTGTTTTTAATTGGTCAGGTGACTGCTTTGAGCGGAGTTCCTATTAGGACAATTCGCTACTATGAAAGTTTGGGTTTAGTTCAGTCTATCGGACGAACAGAAGGAGGTTTCCGCCAATTCTCATCAGATGTGTTGACTCGTCTTTCTTTTATTAAATGTGCTCAAAGTTAGGTTTAAGCTTGCAAGAAATCGGCGAAATTCTTGAAGTTTATGACGGAGGTAAACCAGCCTGTGATCAAATTCATCACAAGCTGAAAGATAAGATATTAGATATTGATAGACAAATTGAACAGTTATTGACCTTGCGAGAAGAATTGAGAGGATTACTGTCCGGATGGAACAGCTTATCAACAAAGCCGCAAGATACAATCTGTCCCATAATTCAGAACCATTGAACAAGGGTAGGGAGATACGCTAAAATGAAAAGCGGTTTTCACGCCCCCGGTTTGTTGTGTAGCTGAAGCTACGGGCAATATAAGCTGTCGCGGGTGTTGCGTCCTGTAGTTGGATTCGTACCTGAGGCGACTTTGCACAATTTCTCTTGCTCATATTTACGCAGCAGCACATCAGTGAAATCTGCTCCGTCAATAATAGCACGATCAAACCTGGCGTTAGCAGCAGAAGCACCCTCCAACACCGCATTTGTCAAATTTGTCTTAGTGAAAAGAGCCGAGTCTAAAATAGCATTTGTTAAGTCAGCTGCTTCAAAATTTACTGATTCCAGTTTTGCAGAAAACAGACTGACGCCGCGCAAATTAGAGTGACTAAAGTTACTGTTGCGGAGGTTAGTTTGATTAAAGCTGGAGTCTGTCAAGTCACGTCCTGAAAAATCAGACCCGATCAAAGTTTCTTTATTGTAGTCAATTGCTAGAGCTTCTGGAGCAAAACCTGCAAAACCAACAAATGCAGTGATGCAAATGACAACCCAAAGTAATAAACTGAGTGTGTTTACCCAAATTCGATTGCTGAACTTACTCATTGTACTTTTCACCAATGGCAGACGATTCTCCATATCATTATCTCGATATAGGTATCGCAGGAGAAGACCTGGTAGCTGAATGGTTACAATCCAATGGTTGGGTCATTTTGCACCGTCGATGGCGTTACCGTAACGGAGAAATTGATATCATTGCCCAATATGATGGACAGCAACAGCCAAGGAAACAGCAAGAAAGAGCACAGACAAACACACAGAGTGAAGGAACAAGGGAAACCTCACTCCTTCACTCTTTGACTCCTTCACTTTCCTCATCTCCCATACTGACATTTGTGGAAGTGAAAACTCGCAGCCGAGATAATTGGGATGCAGGGGGAAGAAACGCCATCACAAAACAGAAGCAAACAAAACTCCAACAAACGTCTTTAATGTTCTTAGCTAAATATCCCCAGAAGGCAGACTACCCTTGTCAATTTGATGTTGCTATTGTCTACTGTCAACAAATATCACAAGGGTTCAGCCTAAGCGCAGCCGAAGGGTTCACTGCGCCTACAATTTCTGAACAAGCTATAGCCACTTTATCAATAAATGGATATTTGTTGATGCTACAAGAATATATTCCAGCAGCTTTTGATACTTAAACCTATATCGTCATATAACAGGTAATATAAGTCAAAGGTATCAGGCTAGTGTTTCTGGACAATAGCCCAAACCTCTGACAAACTGTTGCCGGAACGCCTCTATTTCCTCTTTTTCTGGGTTACCATGAGAGACGATCGCTACCTGATAGCGACGCATCACGTCAACTGGACACTGTCCTGCTTCTAAACTCCAAAACGCCATTTGTACCCGCATTTTTGGCTCGTAGCTAATTCCTAATTCACTGAGAAAAGCCCGAATATCCCCATCTTCTTGAGGTGAGACGTGACGTCTTAGTTTGACTCTCACCACCCAACCATCAATCTGATGAATGACGGTGACGAACGAAACAGGTATTTGGGGTTTACCGTGCAAGAATTGAACAACTCTTAGAGTTAGACTGGCATTTGCCAGGTAATATAAGTATTCCATCGGTGTGTTTGGGATCAAAGCCAATCCTACTTTTTTATTATCCGTATAAAGACCCTAGTGCTGGCTAGGGTAAAAGCCCCCGTTTTTAGATAGGGAGGTTTACCCAATTTTCATACAGGTATTTCCGTGTGAGCTAATTGCATTCATGACAAAGTTATAGAAGGATAATTCGGTGGGGATCACGGGATTCTCTATAAAAAAAGCCAAAACAAGTTTTTAGACAGTCGAAATATAAATGCAGCAACAACGAGCCAAAACCAATTTAAACCCAATATCTAGTCCTCACAAGGAAGACTTGGAATTAGATCGTTCCCTAACTGGATATGACTATGAATTACCTCAAGAACTCATAGCCCAAAACCCAGTGGTACCCAGGGATCATTCCAAGCTTTTGGTAGTAAATTCCCAGGATACAGGTATAAAAGTAGAACCAAGACACTGTATTTTCCGAAGTTTGCCAGAACAACTCAAATCTGGTGATTTACTGGTAATGAATAATACTAAAGTTTATCCAGCACGTTTGTATGGTCGTAAATCTACTGGTGCGGAAATAGAAGTATTGTTGTTAGAAGAACGCCAGCATAATTGTTGGTTAGCCTTAGTCAAGCCAGGAAAACGTTTCACACGGGGAGCGAAGATTATTTTTGAAGCAAAGGCAAATTCCTCATCTTCCCCATCCTCCCTCACTGCGACAGTCTTAGAAACAGACGAGGCGACTGGAGGGCGTCTTTTGCAATTCAATTTACCAGAGGGGATGTCTTTAGTACAGATGTTGGATGTATTTGGTGAAGTTCCTCTACCACCTTACATCACTGCATCTGATGCCCAAGGCGCTCAGTATCAGACAGTTTATGCTAAAGTTCCAGGAGCAGTAGCAGCTCCGACAGCAGGGCTTCACTTTACGCCAGAATTACTACAGAGGTTGGGCGATCACGGAATTCATCAAGCTTTTGTCACATTACACGTTGGCGTAGGAACATTTCGCCCTGTAGAAGTGGAGGACGTAAAAACCCATAAAATGCATGAAGAATGGATTTCAGTGCCTTCCTCCACGGTAGAGCAAATCCGTGCAACTCAAGCATCTGGTGGCCGAATTGTTGCTGTAGGTACAACAGTAGCACGCGCATTAGAAGGAGCTGCAGCCAAAGGTGAGTTGCAACCATTTTCTGGCAAAACCGATTTGTTTATCTACCCCGGCTACCAATGGCGAGTTGTAGATGGTTTAATTACCAATTTTCACCTACCGCGTTCTAGCTTGCTGATGTTGGTGAGTGCTTTAATTGGTCGGCAACGTTTGTTAAATATATATCAGCAAGCGATATCATCTCAATATCGCTTTTATTCTTTTGGTGATGCAATGTTGATTTTGCCGGAAGCAAGAACGCTTAACAGTGAACAGTAAACAGTGAACGCTTAACAGGGAACAGTGAACAGTGAACGCTTACCAAGGTTATGGGAAACAAATACTGATAACTGATAACTGATTCAAATAGGTAAGCGATTAATATCCTTATTGCAGCCAATCACAACCATTGCCGAACCGCGATCAAGACGCTGACTGGGATTAGGATTAATTTGGAATTTACCATCTTGACTAACAGCCAGCAAATTTAAACCATAGCGGTTGCGAAGTTGTAATTCAGCGATTGTTCTGCCATGAAATTCGTCTGGTACAATCAACTCTACAATACTGTTATCTGGATCAAGATCAAATCTGTCTAGGATAGAGGGTTTTGTAAGTGTTCGCGCTAAAGCAGAACCCGCTTCATACTCCGGAAACACAACGTGATCTGCTCCCACTTTGTGCAACAATTTGCAATGAACTTCACTAGAAGCTTTTGCAATGACATGAGGTACACCACCTTCTTTGACGTTCAATGTTGTGATGATGCTTTCTTGGATGTAATTTCCGATTGCTACAATGACCGTATCAAATTCAAAAATTCCAGCTTCTTTTAGTGCTGCTGGTTCAGTTGAATCTAATTGTAAAGCATGACCAGTTATATGCTCAGTCAAGGCTTGAGCTACGCGTTTTTCATCTATATCTGTAGCTAGCACTTGATAGCCGAATTTGTGCAGTGTTAAACAGACTGAACGACCAAAACGACCTAACCCAATAACAGCAAACTGCTGATTGTCCTTACGCAGACTACGAAAAAATCCTAATGATGCCAAATTCACAGTTGTTATCCTTATTAACACTGTTTTTTTAGTACAAACTCGGTGATAACAAGTTTGTAAAAACTATTTTTTTCTTATTCTGTAGATTTTATCATCTTGGTATACAAGATGATAAAATCATTGATTATGAGTGATTTTTTATTTCTTCTTCTGTCAGTACTCCATTATCCTACAAGTAAGTTTTCTTCTGGGTAATGAATCCTAGTCGGTTTGGGGTCTCCGAGCATAGCTGACATGAGTAGTAAAATACCGACTCTGCCAATATACATTGTCACAATTAATATGAGCTTTCCGGCAGCAGATACGCTGCCCGTAATGCCAGTGGAAAGACCCACCGTAGCAAAGGCTGATACAACTTCAAAAAATATTTGAATAAATTCTAATTTTGGATCTGTTAGTGCAATTAAAATAGTAGATGCAATGACAGTTGTTACAGAACCAATAAAAACTCCAACAGCTTTTAAAATGACATTTATTGCTATCTTGCGATCGTACAATAAAACCTCTTCTTTTCCCTGAAGAATTGCCTGAGTACAACTGGTGAGAACTCTTAAAGTTGTCGTTTTAAGTCCGCCTCCTGTACCGCCTGGGCTTGCACCAATAAACATGAGTGCAATCATAATAAACAAACCAGCATTTGTCATTTTACCTATATCT
Source organism: Brasilonema octagenarum UFV-OR1 (assembly GCF_963888615.1). Taxonomy (NCBI): domain Bacteria; kingdom Bacillati; phylum Cyanobacteriota; class Cyanophyceae; order Nostocales; family Scytonemataceae; genus Brasilonema; species Brasilonema octagenarum. The sequence continues at coordinate 6,159 of NZ_CAWPKW010000155.1, forward strand.
ATGGTATTAAATCCAGCAGTTCTAGGAGTTACAGATTGAAACCAAGCGACTAATAATTTGTCAGGCAAACTCAAATTACCAAAAGTTTCCGGATTTCTTAATTCAACAAAGAAAAACGCAACTGTCCCAAGGACTAAAAGAATTAATGTTGTGCTAGTAGCAACTTTAAAATCTAGAGATAAGAAGAGATTTGTTTGTTTTTTGAGTAGGCGATGCTCCAGCAGGGAGCCGCGCAAGGCGCGATCGCGCAACCAAAAGTAACTTTCTAAAATGACCTGATAACCAATACCCCCAAAGATAATTAATACCGTTATCGTGAAGACAACTAAAAACGATGATTGGTATCCAATTAAGTTATCTTTAAACAAACTGAAACCAGCATTATTCCAAGCGTTAATGCTATGAAAAATCGCTAACCAAAGTCCTTGATTCCATCCATACTTGGGAACAAAAGCGAATAGTAATAAAAAGATACCTGTGATTTCAAAAATCAACGTTGTTGCAATAATAGAGCGGATAATTTGAGCACTCCCTTGCATTCCAGGTCTGTCTAAAGCTTGTTGAATGGCAACTTTTTGTCGTAGGTCAAATTTACGACCAATAAGCATAATCAAAAATGTGGTGGTTGTCATATAGCCTAAACCACCAATTTGTGCTAAAAGCGCAATAAAGAATTGACCCCAAAAAGAGAAATAGCTGCCTGGATCTACCACTGATAAGCCTGTCACACAAACTGCTGATGTTGAGGTGAATAAAGCAACTATTGGGTTATTCCACGCACCATCACTGGTAGAAAAAGGCATCATCAGCAGGATAGTTCCTACAATAATGACTGCGAGAAATCCTAAGCAAATCGTCCGAGAAACAGTCATAGAAATTAGTCTTTTTTATAACGCTTTATAGTTATATAAAGATAGTTGTCTTTCGCCATAAGCAAAAACATCCTAATCTAATTAAAAACACACATGGTAGCCTACTGTATGTGTTTATTTATGTCTTCATTATTGCTTGCGTTATGAGTCCAACACTTTACGAGCAAATTCAGCAGTTTTACGATGCTTCCTCCAGTCTGTGGGAACAGGTTTGGGGCGAACATATGCACCACGGTTACTACGGTGCAGATGGTACACAGAAAAAAGAGCGTCGTCAGGCGCAAATTGATTTAATTGAAGAAGTTATCAGGTGGACAGGAGTCCAACAAGCTGAGAACATTTTGGATGTCGGTTGTGGAATTGGTGGAAGTTCTCTGTATCTGGCAGGAAGATTTAATGCTAGAACAACAGGAATTACTCTGAGTCCAGTACAAGCTGCAAGAGCAACAAAACGCGCTTCTGAGTTTGGGTTGAGTGCAAGAAGTCATTTTCAAGTGGCTGACGCTCAAGCAATGCCTTTTACTGATAACTCTTTTGATTTAGTATGGTCACTAGAATCTGGTGAGCATATGCCGGATAAGAGCAAGTTCTTGCAAGAGTGTTATCGTGTGCTGAAACCCGGTGGAACCTTGATTATGGTGACTTGGTGTCATCGACCAATTGATAATTTACCCCTGACGGCGGATGAGGAGAAGCACTTAGCTGAGATTTATCGAGTGTATTGTTTGCCTTATGTGATATCTTTGCCACAGTATGAGGTTATTGCTCGTGAATTAGGGTTACAAAATATTCGGAGTGCTGATTGGTCGAAGGCTGTTGCTCCTTTTTGGGATGTTGTGATTGATTCGACGTTTTCTCCAATGGCGATTTGGGGTTTGCTGTGTTCGGGTTGGGGTACTATTCAAGCTGCGCTGTCTTTGGGGTTGATGAGTAGGGGTTATGAACGCGGGTTGATTCGGTTTGGGTTGTTGTGTGGGAATAAGTAACGATTAGCAACAAGACAAGCCAGTGCGTTGGGCGGGCAACGAACGCCCGACTTGTAGACGCCGGAGGCGGTGAGACAGCGCTGCAGGAGGGTTTCCCGACCTAGGCGACTGCGTAAGCG
>NZ_CAWPKW010000156.1:0-8103 GCF_963888615.1 Brasilonema octagenarum UFV-OR1
CGTCCGCCAAGAAATAAATTTCTTGGCTCAAAGTCTAAGTCCGTTAAAACGGACTCTTGTTAGTTTTTCAGGAGGCACTGCGTTGGTCAACCAATTACAGCACACCCCGCAATATTCTTTGACAGCGCGGGATTTTTATTATCACTTAATTTATAAATTTTTGTAAATAATTGGTAAAGTTTGCATAAAACTTGTCCGCTGAACCTGAGAAGTCAGTAGATATTACTTTGACGAACAGAAAATGTGGTTTACTCAAAAAAGAGTGCAACTGCAAAGCAGTGCTAGGGGGTGTCGCTTGTTAAGGATGAATACTCTTGTGTGCAGGTTCTTCTTGAGGTTAGGGATTGCTCCTTGGTGTGCGCTTAGCGCAGCCGTGTTGCTTCCACTCGCATTTTCTACAGATTCTACTCTCGCTCAAGAACTCAAACCCGTGGCTGATAGGACTTTAGGAGCAGAAAGTTCTGTAGTTACACCAACAAGCCCGCAAGCTGACAGAATTGATGGTGGAGCGATTCGTGGCGCTAACTTGTTTCACAGTTTTTCACAATTTAATATCGGTGAAGGACGAGAGGCGTATTTTGCTAACCCAAGCGGGATTGAGAATATTCTGAGTCGGGTGACGGGGAGTGATGCTTCAAGGATTTTTGGGAAACTGGGCGTTTTGGGTAATGCTAATCTGTTTTTGATTAATCCGAATGGGATTATTTTTGGGAGAAATGCCAGTTTGGATGTTAGAGGTTCGTTTGTAGGGACGACAGCCAATGCGATCGGGTTTGGCGAGCAAGGTTTTTTTAGTGCAACGAATCCGAATACTCCTGCACTGTTGACAGTCAATCCTTCCGCTTTACTATTTAACCAAATTCGTGCCGCATCTATCCAAAATAACTCAATAGCGGACTCCGGCTTAAATCCATCTTCAGCGTTTACAGCAACGGGTTTGCGCGTACCAGATGGCAAGAGTTTGCTGTTGGTAGGCGGTGATATCAATATGGATGGTGGAGGATTATTTGCTTTTGGTGGGCGAGTCGAGTTAGGTGGGTTAGCAAGTGTGGGAACAGTTGGGCTGAATGGGAATGGTAATAATCTGAGTTTGAGTTTTCCCGATAGTGTAGAAAAAAGCGATGTTTTTCTGAGCAATGGCGCTGTAGTATATGTTCGTGCTGGCGATGGTGGAAGTATTACGGTTAATGCGCGGAATTTAGAGATGACGGGAGAGAGTTCCCTGTCTGCAGGGATAGAGAGTGGACTGGGTTCTAATAATAGTAAGGCGAGAAATATTGATGTTAATGCCACGGTCGCAATAAAGCTTAACAATGAGAGTGAAATTGCTAATGATGTGCAAGCACAAGGAAATGGACAAGGAGGCGATGTCAATATCAGTACTAGCACGTTACAAGTTTCGGGTGGGGCACAGGTGACTGCTGCTACATTTGGTGCTGGCAAGAGTGGAAATTTGAATGTTGATGCCCAAAATGTGCAAGTGATTGGTAGAAGCGCTGATAATCGGTTTGGCAGTGCCTTGAGTGCTTCCGGACAGCGAAACTCAACAGGGGCTGCGGGAGATTTGACGATCAAAACCAATACCTTGCTAGTGCGAGATGGGGCACAAGTAGGTACTGGTACATTTGGTTCGGGCAAGGGGGGAAATTTGAGGGTTGATGCTCTTAATGTGCAACTGATTGGGACAAGCAGCGCCGATAATCGGGTTGTCAGTGCCTTGGCTTCTTCCGCAGAACCAAATTCAACAGGGGATGCAGGAGATTTGAGGATCAAAACTAATACCTTGCTAGTGCGAGATGGGGCACAGGTAATTACTGGTACATTTGGTGCAGGCAAAGGGGGAAATTTGAGTGTTGATGCCCAAGACGTGCAAGTTATTGGTAGAAGTACTGATAATCGGGGTGGCAGTGCCTTGAGTGCTTCCGCAGATCGAAATTCAACAGGGGATGCGGGAAACTTGACGATTAAAACTAATACCTTGCTAGTGCGAGATGGGGCACAGGTACTTGCTGGTACATTTGGTGCAGGCAAGGGGGGAAATTTGAGTGTTGATGCCCAAGATATGCAACTAATTGGTACAAGCCCTGATAATCGGGTTGCCAGTCTCTTGAGCGCTTCCGCAAATCGAAACTCAACAGGGAATGCGGGAAATTTAACTATTAAAACTAATACTTTACTAGTACGAAATGGGGCACAGGCAAATGCTAGTACATTTGGTGCGGGCAAAGGGGGGAATTTAAGGATTGATGCCCAAGATGTGCAAGTTATTGGTAGAAGCGCTAATAATCAGTTTGGCAGTAACTTGGGTGCTTCTGCACAGTCAAACTCAACAGGGGATGCGGGAGATCTGACGATCAAAACTAATACCTTACTAGTGCAAGATGGGGCACAGGTACTTGCTAGTACTTTGGGTAAAGGCAAGGGGGGAAATTTGAGTGTTGATGCCCAAGACGTGCAAGTTATTGGTATAAGCGCTGATAATCGGTTTGGCAGTGCTTTATTTGCTTCTGCACAGCCAAACTCAACAGGGGATGCGGGAGATTTGACGATCAAAACTAATACTTTACTAGTGCGAGATGGGGCAGGAGTAACCGTGCAGAGTTTCGGAACAGGAACCGCAGGCAACATGACATTAAATGCTCGCTCTATCCGATTAAACAACGATGCTTTACTCACCGCCAACACACAAAGCGCTAAAGTTGATCCCAACTCTGAGCAGGCGACAATTAACATCAACTCACAAGATTTAATAATGAGTCGCAATAGCAACATCATAACCAACGCCCAAGGAGAAAACGTCATCGGGGGCAACATCAATATTGACACCGATTTCCTCGTTGCTTTTGAAAATAGTGACATCAGCGCCAATTCTGCTAACTTCCGTGGTGGGAATGTGCGAATCAATGCCACTGGTATCTTTGGTACACAATTTCGGAATGCAGCTACTCCCAATAGTGATATCACTGCCACAGGGGTAAGTCCTGAGTTAAGTGGTACCGTGCAAATCGACACACCCGATATTGACCTCAACAGTGACTTAGTCAACTTGCCATCAGTACCAGTTGACACCAAACTTGCTCAAGGTTGCAACTCTCCCAACTACGCGAAAAGCAGTTTCATTATCACCGGACGCGGCGGCTTACCCCCCAACCCGAAAGACATTCTCACGCCTGATGCCGTTCAAGTGGATTGGGTAACTCTCAACCCTGAAGTAGAGAAAAACTCTAGAACAAATATTTCTACACTTCCAAATCCTACCACACCAGCCCCAATAGTAGAAGCGACTGGCTGGGTATTCGGTCCCAAGGGCGAAGTCATATTTACAGCACAAGCCCCAACACAACACCAGAGTTCTTGGCAAACACCATCAAAGTGCCATGAAAAGTAATACGCGCTTTGCATTCATGACTTATACCTCACCCCCAGCCCCTCTCCTTATTAAGGAGAGGGGTGCCAAAGGTAGTCGGGTGCACTTGTATCAAAAATTTAGTGAGATGCTACTATATATAAGTATATTTGCATTGCTGAGCTTCACTCCGAAACGCCTATATGCACAAGTTGTACCTCCTGTACAACTACCAAACGGCAATTCTTTCCAAAGCCAACAACTCCCTTCACCGCAGGATGTGCAACCACCTCCACCTTCTCCATTTCCCTCACCCAAACCGCCACAGCCACTTCCTCCACCACAAGACTTACTTCCACCGTCTCGTCCAACTCCCAACAAGAGTGAACCAATTCCTGGCAAGTTTCCTGAAACTATTATCGTTAAACGATTTGAAGTTATTGGCAGTACCGTATTCAGTCCCGAAGAGTTAGCCAAGGTACTCGCTCCCTTTACTAACAAACCTATCTCACTAACTGAAGTGTTTCAGGCTCGTACCGCCATTACAGAACTATACCTCAAAAAAGGTTACATCACTTCTGGAGCGTATCTCCCTGCTCAAACAACGCAAGATGGTGTTGTCAAAATCCAGGTAATCGAAGGTAAATTAGAAGACATCCAAGTCACAGGTACCAGACGACTCAGACGCAATTATGTACGCAGCCGACTGGTGAGAGCAACTTCGCCACCTCTCAATAGAGAACGCTTGCTAGAAGCCTTGCAACTGCTGCAACTAAACCCTTTGATTCAAAACCTGTCTGCTGAACTCACTGCTGGAACGCGTCCCGGTACAACGATACTACAAGTGCAGATACAAGAAGCAAAAAGTTTGTCGAGCCAAATTGTTTTGGATAATAGGCGATCGCCCAGTGTTGGTAGTTTCCGCCGCCGATTACAAGTGAACGAAGCTAACTTACTCGGATTTGGAGACGGTTTGAGTTTAGCTTACACCAACACCGATGGCAGCAACGCCTTTGATGGTAGCTACACGTTTCCCCTCAATCCCCAAAATGGCACTCTTTCTTTTTACTACGGTACGACATCCAGCGAAATCATTGAACGTCCTTTCAATTCCCTAGATATACAATCAGCTTCCCGCTACTACGAACTCACATTCCGCCAGCCAGTCATCCAAACTCCCACACAAGAATTTGCTCTTGGCTTTACCGCCTCTCGACGAGAAAGTGAAATTTCTTCCCGGCTGTTCCAACAAGAGGGAGTTCCCCCTAATTTACTTTCGCCTGGCGCTGATGAGGAGGGACGCACTCGCGTATCAGCATTACGATTTTTCCAAGAATGGACTTCTCGCAACAGCCGTGAAGTTATCGCCGCTCGCTCTCAATTTAACATTGGACTGGGTGCATTAGATGCGACAATTAATAGTAACCCTCCCGATAGCCGCTTTTTCTCATGGCAAGGACAAGCTCAGTGGGTACGTCTTTTGGCTCCTGACACCGTACTGTTACTTCGTGCAGATATGCAACTGGCATCAAGAGCACTTCTACCATTAGAGCAGATTGGTTTAGGTGGCTTGGATAATGTGCGCGGCTACCGTCAAGATTTCTTACTTACAGATAATGGCGCTTTTGCTTCTGCTGAAGTTCAAGTCCCAATTTTCCGGGTACGCGAGATAAATGGTGTTTTACAAATCATCCCTTTTGTTGATTTCGGTGTTGGTTGGAACAGTTCAAATAGAGACAATCCAAACCCTAACACTTTAGCATCCGTCGGTCTTGGATTACGCTGGTCACAGGGAGAGCGTTTTACTGCTCGTCTTGACTGGGGTGTTCCTTTAATCTCTGTTGATTCAAGCGAAAGAACATGGCAAGAAAACGGTCTGTATTTTTCCATACAATACAACCCTTGATGCTCTTCAAAGGTTCACGTAGAAGGTGGCTCACTCAGACTGGATTGGCACTGCTAACTGCGTTTTTATGCACAGTATTTTCACCAATATTGACAGCAGTTTTTCCTGTTACTTATACTACCCAGAGTCCAGCAAGTCACACGGTTCAAAGCGAAAACTCTGTGCAACAGGGTAAAGCACTGTATGAGGCTGGACAATTTGCTGAAGCAGTTAAAGTTTTGGAACAAGCAGCAACTGCCTTTGGAGCCAGTGGCGATAAACTCAATCAAGCGATGACTTTGAGCAATCTTTCCCTAGTGTATCAGCAACTGGGACAGTGGACTGAAGCTGAAGATGCAATTACCCAAAGTCTAAATCTCTTAAAAAATGACGACAACTCAAAACAGCGTTTTGCAATCTTCGCCCAAGCTCTAGATGTACAAGGGCGGTTACAATTGGCAAGAGGACAAACTCAAGCTGCACTTTCTACATGGCAAGAAGCCGCAAAGATTTACAAGCAAATAGGCGATGAAGCGACATTAACCCGCAACCGCATTAATACAGCTCAAGCGATGCAAGCTTTAGGGCTTTACCATCAGGCGAGCAAGACTTTAATTGAGGTTCAGCAATCTCTCATAAAGCTTCCAGACTCTCCACTTAAAGCAACAGGATTGCGTAGTCTCGGCAATATCTTGCGAATTGTTGGTGATTTAAACACATCTAGGGATGTCTTAGAGCAAAGTTTAGCTGTAGCAAAGCGGGTGCAATCTCCAATAGCGAGCGGTGAGACTTTGCTCAGTCTAGGTAACACGGCTCTTGCTCAGGGAAAAACTCAACTCACTCTGGGAAATACAACCCAAGCTGAGAAACAAACTCAAGCAGCATTAAAATACTACCAACAAGCTGCCCTTGTCGCACAACCCACAACGCGCATCCAAGCACAACTCAATCAACTTAGTTTACTTCTGGAAAATCAGCAATTTCCTGCGGCTTTGGCTTTGGCATCTCAAATTCAACCGGAAATAAGTAAGTTGTCCCCGAGCAGAACGTCAGTATATGCCCAGATTAATTATGCCCAAAGTATAACACAATTAAGACAGAAAACTAATACAGATAATCCTTCATGGCTGGATGTTGCTCAAATGTTGTCGGGTGCTGTTGGGCAGGCGCAAAGCTTAAAAGACCAACGAGCAGAATCTTATGCCCTCGGTACTTTAGGTGGGTTGTACGAAAAAACAGGGCAATTCTCTGAGGCACAAAACCTTACCAAGCAAGCCCTACTTATAGCTCAAACTCTTGAGCCTCAGGACATAGCTTATCAATGGCAATGGCAGTTGGGACGTTTACTCAAAGTCAAGGGAGATATAAAAGGAGCGACTGCAGCATACGATTCAGCATTCAAAACCCTTGAGTCTCTGCGTCGGGATTTAGTCGCCATGAATCCGGAAATTCAGTTTTCTTTCCGCGAGAGTGTGGAACCTGTCTATCGGGGGTTGGTGGATTTGCAGTTGCAAAGCAAGGGTAACGCTGAAACTATGCAATACAATCTCACGCAAGCCCGTAACGTGATTGAATCGCTTCAGCAGGCGGAACTGAACAACTTCTTCCGCTCACCCTGTGTGGAACCTAGAGTAACAATTGACACTGCACTTGGGCAGGACAAAAAAGCAGCCATCATATATCCAATTATTTTACCAGACCGTATTGAAGTTATTCTCACGTTACCTGGACAAAAAGAACTTCGTAAATATACAACGGCTATACCTCGGGAGAAAGTAGAAAGCACTGTCGCTTCTCTGCGAAAAGACTTACTACAAGTCGAACAAACTTTTCAGGTTCAGGAGCAATCTCAGGAAATTTATGATTGGTTAATTCGACCAATGTCAGGGGAGTTAACCAAGAATGAAATTAAAACCTTAGTGTTTGTACTAGATAGTGAATTGCAAAATATCCCGATGGGGGTTCTTTATGATAAACAGCAGCAGAAATATCTGATAGAAAAATATGCGATCGCTCTCACACCTGGTTTGCAACTTTTTGAACCCAAACCATTGCAAAAGGTACAGTTAAATGCTTTAACTGCTGGAGTTGGCGAACAACGCTTTGGGTTTCCGGCATTGCAAAATGTGCCACGGGAGTTAGAAGAAATCAAGTCTGAGGTTCCCAGGAGTGAAGAACTGTTAAATCAGAAGTTTACTGAAAACAACTTGCAAAACGAGCTAAAATCAGATCCTTTCTCGGTAGTTCATTTGGCGACTCATGGTGAGTTCAGTTCTGATCCAGAAAAAACTTTTATTCTTGCTTGGGATAAACTACTTAAGGTAAGGGAATTTGATAGTTTACTGCGAGTGAGTGAATCTAGTCGGTCAAGTAATATTGAATTACTTGTTCTGAGTGCGTGCAAAACAGCAGCAGGAGACAAGCGAGCAGCATTGGGATTAGCGGGAGTGGCTGTGCGGGCGGGCGCACGTAGTACACTGGCAAGTTTATGGTCAGTAGATGACCAGTCTACCGCAGATTTGATGAGCGAGTTTTATCGACAGTTAAATAATGGGGTAAGTAAAGCCGAAGCACTCCAGCTTGCTCAACTTGCCGTTTTTAAAAAGGAGAATAGTCCTTATTTTTGGGCACCTTATGTGTTGTTGGGAAATTGGTTATAACCCACATTCCGCACCCAGAACTGTCACACACTAAGGAAGCGGGTATATTTAGTACAAATGATTATCATTTTCATGGCTTGATTATTTTATTTTTTGGAAGTCCCCAAGCTCAATTTTACCATTTTTATATATAGGAATCCGGTTTGATTTGGTGAGACCAGTGCTGCAGAGAGAAGTGCCTTGCGCGGGTTCCCCGCGTTGTGGCAACTTCG
>NZ_CAWPKW010000157.1:0-7909 GCF_963888615.1 Brasilonema octagenarum UFV-OR1
GGGAAAGAATTAGAAACCAATCATTTGTATCAGGGATTTCGTGAAATGGTATTACACCCCTATACCCCTACACCCCTTTGTTGGTCAGCTCATGTTTAGCTGTGAATTATTGAGTGTTGACTTAAAAGTTTTTGTATGCTAAATTAAATAATCGAATAATGTGTATGGCTCAGTAGCTCAGTTGGTTAGAGTAGGGGACTCATAAGCCCTTGGTCGTGTGTTCGAGTCACACCTGAGCCATTTTTGCAAATGTTAAGTAATGAATAGAGAGTAGTGAATTAAACGAACTCACAAAGATTTTGGTCGGGAAGAGTGGAAGCCCCGTCTCTTTTAGAGCGGGGAGGAAACACGACGCGGGGAATTTATTCCCCGTCAGCCCTCAAAAACTTTTCAACATACTCGCTTACACTTATCTCTAACTCTTTTGCTTTTATAACAGCGTTAGACCACGCAGTATCGGTCAACATGATGTTGCGTGGTTTCTTTTTTTCTTCATAAAGAACTGGAATATTCTTCATTCTTTTTAATCCTTTTCCTGTTGACATAAACAGAACCTGCGCATATAGTAAGGTATAGCATAGCAAACAACTAGGGGGTGATGTCAAGTGGCTCGGAGTTCAACTAAATCGTTCATTACAGAAGTGCCGTTAAAGGTAAATAGTAAACAAGAATCAGAATTATTGGCTCGTTTTCAAGCGGGTAGACAAGTTTATAATGCTTGCTTGAATGAAGCGATGAAGCGATTGGAGTTAATGCGCAACTCCGAGTCATACAAGGTAGCGAACAAGATATCTAGAGCAAAAAAGAAAGAGCGCAGCAACACTTTTAGAAAAGTTTGTGAACAGTTTCGGTATTCTGAATACGACTTGCATTCATTTGCGACGAAGACAAGTAATGCAGCAAAGTGGATTGCCCAAAAAGTTGATTCAAACACTCAGCAAAAACTTGCAACCCGCGCGTTCAAAGCGAGTGAGCGTGTTTTGGTAGGGCGTGCTAGAGAAGTACGGTACAAAGTGCCAAGCCGATTTCGTTCAATGGAAGGCAAGTCCAATAAGACTGGCATCAGATGGAAAGATGATTGTTTGGTATGGGGCAAGCTTGTCCTGCAACCAATCATTGACCCATCCAACCCAGTTATTCGACATGGTCTGGAATCAACTGTTAAATATGTCCGGCTGTTATGGCGTATTCTGAATGGAAAGCGGCGTTGGTATGCTCAACTTGTCAATGAAGGTGAACCATACCAGAAGTCTCAAAACTATGTTGTTGATGGGTTGATTGGTCTTGACCTCAACATAAGCAATATTGCATATGTAGGAGATGACCATGCTGGTTTATTGCCATTTGCCGAGCTTGTCCCGACTTTTCAAAAAGAAATAACCGAGTTGCAACGTAAGATGCAGCGTTCCCAACGTGCTAACAATTCCGACTTTTTTGAACCAAACTTTGAAGCAAAAAGAGGGCGTAAAACCGTTGTAAACAAAGGAAAAGTCAAAAAGGGAGTCAAGAAAGCTAAGGCGAAATGGAACAAATCCAGCAACTACCTTAAAGCTGCCAACAAGAAACGTGAATTAGAACGTCGCAAAGCAGCTTATGCCAAGACTCAGAACCGTCGTGTTGTTAACGAAATATTGAGACACGGCAAGCATATCAAAACTGAAAACGTTTCAGTACGCGGCTGGCAGAAAAGATACGGTAAAGCCATCTCTGCCAAGTCACCAGGTTTTGTACAGTCCGAACTGCTCCGTAAAGCTGAGAATGCTGGCGGTACAGTTATCAAGTTTTCTACTCAAAAGACCGCACTAAGTCAAACTCATTTAGACGGGACGCGCATCAAAAAAGCTCTGTCTCAACGAGTTCATCGGGATGTAACGGGTATTTCTGATCATCATCGTGATTTGTTTAGTGCATTTTTGAGTAGATATGTAAGTCAAGACGCGCTGATATTGCAAGACGCTCAAGACGAGTATCTGGGGGCGGCAGCTTTTGGGGGGAAGCTTCCCCCCAAAACGTGCCTTTTGGAACCAATCCTGTTGGAGGCATATCAGCAACGAATAACCCGCGAGCAAGTAAGCAAGTCTGAAAGCACGCAGATTGACTCTCCGTCAGAGCGGGTTTCCAATGAGCCACTAACCACTAGCCAGGTAGTCAATAAGGACGAGAAGCTAGATGGGGATGTGGCGTGAATCCCCGTCGCTTCAGCGCGGGGAGGGTTCAAAGCTCCCTACTCCTTACTCAATAGTTCTTCAAATGTCGAATGACTTCAGCAACAGACCAAGCTTGAGCTACTGCTACTCTTGGTGTGAGCGGCTGATCACCCTCAAAAATTTCGGAAATAGATCCAAGACAGGCATCAGATAGAAAGTGTTTTAGCAGGGGTTGCCAATCAAAAGGCAATGGAAGTCCCGGATAAAAACGCTCCCAACCACGAATGAAAGGACCAATCAACCAACTCCATACCGTACCTTGGTGATAAGCGCGATCGCGTTTTTCTGGGTTTCCCTTATATTTGCCAATGTATTCTGGATCTGTTGGTGCCAGACTGCGAAGACCATAAGGAGTGAGTAAGCAAGAACAAGCAAGAGCAAGGATTTTTTGCCCTTGCTGTTGAGAGAACGCACAATGTGAAAGCGAAAGTGCTAAAACGGCATTTGGGCGAATCTGAGAATTTCTTAGATCATCTGGCTCAATCACATCGTACAAATAACCCAGTTGAGGATTCCAGTACTGTTGCATAGAAGCTTTCACTTGTTGTGCTAGCTCAGTGTAACGCAAAGCCTGCTTAGCAAGACGCCCACGGTCAACCATAGCTTCGTGTTCACTCAAAATTTCTGCCCACCGACTTGCCCAACATAGCGCTGAATACCATAGAGCATTAATTTCCACTGGCTTACCACGACGGGGAGTGACAGGCTGCCCGTCCACTACCGCATCCATCCAGGTCAGAGCTACAGCAGGAGCATACCAACTAACTAGCCCATCGGTAACATCGGCCTGGATATTATAGCGTGTCCCTCCAATGAAAGCTTTGTAGATTTGCTGCACCACTGGATATTGCTCTACCAAAAACTGCCAGTCTTGCGTCGCTTCCAAGTAAAGCCCTAAAGTTTCAATCCACCATAGTGCTGCATCAATACTGTTATAAAACGGTTCACCATCCGCGTCAGGAAATGCATTAGGAATTAAACCATGAGAACAGTAACGTCCAAAAGTTTGCAACAGTCCTTTTGCCAACTCAAAACGCTGTGGAGTAAGAGTCAACCCTGGTAAGGCAATTAAGGTATCGCGCCCCCAGTCATTAAACCAGTGATATCCAGCAATCACGCTCGGACCAGCAATAGAAGCACGATAAACAATAAACTGATCGGCAGCTTGTAGTAGTCGCCGCCAGAGGTGGGATGGAGTTGGGGAAGATGAGGAAGATATAAGAGTATTATCTTCCTTTGCCTCACTTTGCCAATTTTCCCACCCAAAAATTTGAGACAGGCGCTGTTGCTCTGCTTCGACAAGTTCGGTAAAGGTTTCACAAGTCAGGGGAGTTTCCAGTTCATTCGGAAAACCCACTCGTGCATCCATTGTCACCGCATCCCCTGGACTGAGTGTAACTGTTAAGTAACCAGGGCTATAGAGGTCTTCGCGATCGCCCAACCCCCGCAGAGTTTCCTCGGGAAGTTTATAATCCAAGTACCAAAATGGATCTGGTTGATAGTTTCCTTGCGTCCAGCGCAAGTGCCAAGGTGTTCCAAAATTGTGAGAACTTATTGCTTGCAGGCAGACTTGCTGTTGTCCCAGCAATTGCGAGAACTGTAATTCTGGAATCACCTTTTGTTGATGGTGGAAGTCGCGATCGCCTATAAGCAGTCGCAGCTTCAATATCGCCGTTTGTGTACCTTCATAGCGATATTGAACCAACATACGATGGCAAAAATGAAATGGGGGAGATGTGGGAGTGAGCGAGTCAGGGCTTGCTTCTGTGCTTTGCCCTACTTTTTCCACCCCTTCGGGGTTCGGCAGTCGCTCATGGGGGAAACCCCCAAGACCGCGCTGCCTCACCAATCCATACGGCATCACCAAACGTCTAGTCAACTGCCAGTCGTCTTCACCCCATATCCACTTTGGAACTGGGTTAAGATCAAAAAGGCGCAGCAGTTCGTACCCCTTTGGCTCTATCTGACAACTGCCCCAGAAATTTGTCCCCAATGCCACAACTCGATCTGATAGTTCTAAGCTAGCTTCTAGGTGCGAAAGCAACACAGTACGCCCAGAAGGCGGGTTAGTCGCGGCAAACAACCAGCCATGATAACTGCGAGTGCGGATATCAGAAACTGTACCACTGGCAAAACTTCCTAAGCCATTAGTCAGTAACCATTCTCTTGTATCTAAATCCACCATTGTTTACTCAAAATCGTTATGAGTATGATATAGTTGTAACAGAATGTAATGAAGCCGTAAGTCTAGCCCTGCAGGCGGTGAGACTATTGGTTCAGGAGAGTCTGTCTGCGTTGACGACTGGCGCTCTTCCGTAAGGCGTGGCGGAGCGCCATGAGGCTCTCCCGTTAGGAGATGACGAGAACGGGTGAGATTACCTGACCCGAACTCCAACAATACTAAATAGATAATAAATTGAAGGAGATAATGGTTAATGCCTCTCACTTATCCATCAGAAGGATGCCTCCGTGTAGGTCAACAGGCTCCCGATTTTACAGCAACGGCTGTGGTAGATCAGGAATTTAAAACCATAAAACTTTCCGACTATCGCGGCAAGTATGTCGTACTGTTTTTCTATCCTTTAGACTTTACCTTTGTTTGTCCCACAGAAATCACAGCCTTTAGCGATCGCCACGAAGAATTTAAAAATCTTAACACCGAAATCCTTGGTGTTTCCGTTGATAGTGAGTTTTCTCACTTAGCATGGATTCAAACAGATCGCAAGTCTGGTGGCGTCGGTGACCTCAACTATCCCTTAGTTTCCGACATCAAAAAAGAGATTAGCGCAGCTTACAACGTGCTTGACCCAGCAGCTGGTGTTGCCTTGCGCGGTTTGTTCATTATTGACAAAGAAGGTGTCTTACAGCACGCTACCATCAACAACTTAGCTTTTGGTCGCAACGTTGATGAGACCCTGCGGACTTTGCAAGCCATTCAATACGTTCAGTCCCATCCGGACGAAGTTTGCCCTGCTGGCTGGCAACCAGGCGACAAGACAATGGTTCCCGATCCAGTGAAGTCCAAAGTTTACTTCGCTGCTGTTTAGGTTTCAAAAGTAATAGAGTAGTAGTAGCACTTGAATGTGCTATTACAAACTCACTCAAACTTAGCCACAGATAAACACAGACAAATCAAGTTCGTAATGAATAATTCGTAATCTATCAATATAATAAATTACGACTTAATAGTTACTAATTTTTTGGTTATATTCCGTGTACATCTATGGCTTTTTTATTTAAAACTTTCATAACATTAGGAATAGAAAGATGGTTACTTCTGCGGCTTCTAGCAACTTATTTAATGAACGATTCTTCCGTAACTTTTTACCAAAGCCAGCATCTAATACGTTGGAATGGGGATATCTTGCACCAGATTTTCAACTGCCAGATATCACTCATGGCACTTTAGTTAAGTTATCTGATTATAGAGGCGAGCAACCAGTCTTACTTGCCTTCACTCGTATCTTTACAGAAAAAAATTATTGCCCTTTTTGCTTTCCTCATATCAAATCCTTAAATGAAAACTACGAGCAATTTAAAAATCGGGGTATAGAAGTTTTAATGATTACCAGTACTGATGAACGGCAAAGTCAAATTGTTGTGAAAGATTTGAGTTTAAAAATGCCGCTATTGAGTGATCCAAGTTGTCGTGTATTCCGTAACTATAAACTTGGACAAGCATTGGGAGCACCTTTATCAGCACAATTTGTGTTAGATAAAGAAGGCAAACTTCGCTACAAACATTTATTTTCCTTTCTTGACCATAACGCTAGCGTGGAGAAATTGTTAGAGCAATACAATTAGGCAGAGCAATGCCAAAGAAACAAATTTCAAGTGAAAAACTAAAACCTGTTAAAACACCAAGCCCGCACCGAATCAATAGATAAGGTGTGGGCTAACCTTACAGCCTAATTTGCGGCAAATGTTCGCGGGGATTAAAAGTACGAATAGAGCGAATTTTTTCGTAGTATTCGCGTTCCTGCTGACTAATGTCTTTTGGTGGAACAATCGCAATTTTCACTAACTGATCGCTACGTCCAGCGCGAGGTTGAGGCCAGCCTTTTCCACGTAAGCGCAAAGATTGACCAGAACGCACTCCAACAGGAAGCTTCACATTCACCGAACCATCAGGTGTGGGAACCTCAACTGAGGCTCCTAGAACGGCTTCATCTGGTGTGATTGGTATTTCGCACACCAAGTTATCGCCATCAAACTGGAAGAAAGAGTGGGGTTGAAGTTCTACTTTTAGATATAAATCACCACGTTGTTGGTTGAAAGGACTAACTGGTCCTTTACCGCGTACGCGCAAACGATTGCCAGGTTTCGCACCTGCGGGTATGCGGACATCAATAACTTCGTTGCCTAGATTTAGCTGCTTTTGTACACCATGAAATGCTTCGGAAAAAGTTAGGGCGATCGCAGCTTCACTGTCTTGGGTAGCGCCAGTAGTACCTACATCTTGATAATTAAAATCATTAAAGCCACCAAAACCACTAGGTGCACCAGTGCTGGTGCGGTAATATGTTTGCCGTCCTCCGCGTGGACTACCACCGCCAAAGCGCCCTAGTAATTCGTTAATAAATTCATCAAAGCTACCATATTGGCTGAAATCAAAACCGCCCATATCAACACCAGCACCAGCACCAGATGGGAAGCCATCAGCTGCTTGTTTCCAGTATTGACCGAATTGGTCATACTTTTTGCGTTTGTCTGTGTCTGACAAAACTTCGTATGCTTCGTTAACTTCTTTGAACTTTGCCTCAGCTTGTTTGTTACCTGGGTTGACGTCAGGGTGATATTTCCGGGCTAATTTGCGAAAGGCTTGTTTGATTTCTTCTGGACTGGCAGTTTTACTAACGCCCAAAGTCGCGTAATAATCCTTAAAATCAGTTGCAGCCATAAACTCGCCTCCCTTAGAAATTTCCGTTAAAATTTTATCTAAAATTAAACTTGACAGAGTAACCCAGATATAATTCTGGTGCATAGACTCTGATCATAAATTAACAAATATTAAATTGATTTAAGTGGGGTTCTTGCTCACTACAGGAGTGCAATTCCCGTACTCTTGGGGTTCCTGAGAATAGCAAATTAAATTATTAAACCCTTCCTGTAGACTTGGAGGGGCATCCCGAAGCTGACGATACATACGAAATATGACATCTTCTGGCACTTTACGTTCCCGTTTTTTGTTGCGTGCTAAACACTGCCATACTGGGGTTCTCACCCACACCCCAGTTATATGGGTAAAGCCTAGTTCACGGGCTATGTCAATAACTTCACGGCGATGACGTCGCTGGGCATTAGTCGCATCGTAGATTATTGTACCACCTGCGATTAGCGCTTGTTGAAATTGCCGCTGAATTTCGCGCCAAATCAGTAGCCAAGGTCCTTGAAAAGCTTCATTACCAAACAATTGCCCTCGGATAGCATCGGTAGAAATGAGTTGCGTCCTCGGGCATTCTGCTAGCAATTGCGTTGCCAAAGTGGACTTACCGCTACCAGGAAGACCAATTAATACAATTAACTGAGTCATCTGTTCATTGTCTTTTTTCCTTTGTCATTAGCTTAGTAGTTAGTTGTTGGTTATTCTACTAACTACTAACTAATGACCCTTCGGGTGTGCGCAGAGCGCACGCCTTACGGCGAACGCCCTTCGGGTATCTCCTGCCCAGACGCTACTTTGTAAGTCCCAAAGGGACACG
>NZ_CAWPKW010000158.1:0-7817 GCF_963888615.1 Brasilonema octagenarum UFV-OR1
GGGGCGGCAGCTTTTCGGGGGAAGCTTCCCCCGAAAACGTGCCTTGGGAACCCCCAAGACCGCGCTGGCTCACTTGCACATTAACCTACCTTAAGCTATGTTCTCACAGCCTAGGAGTCAGGGTGCAATTAACCAATCACACAATTGTCCTAATTCTTGTCCACGGTACCAATGAGGTAAGGCTTTAAATGTATCTCAACAAAGAATCTAGTACCAGTGAGTATTGGGATAAGTAGCCAGCAAGGCAATCAGGGTGTCAATAGCATAAAAAATCCCAGAACGACTTTTCAAAAACGAGTGATACAGTCAATCCCAGGTTGTCTGCAATAAGTCGTTGCACTATATATATTTCTGAGAAAAATTTTGTGAAGACACCCAAACGACTCGTTATAAAAGAGTTCCGTCCAAAGATGTCTTGGCTAGAAGCATGTGTAAATTAGGAACTGGAGCAAAAGTACCTCAAATAATTGCCAATTGGTGTATCCACCAACGCTCAAGCTTTCTTCAATTTTAAAAGGCTTTATTTACCAATTGATAATTATAGCAAATTTGAGATCGGCAGCGAAAAACATATATTTACAATAACAACGAGGAGTTTCCCGATTGAGCATAAAGTTTCAGAATAATCATAATATCTGTTAAGAAAGAGAAAAAATGACTAACAAGGGTAAAATCGATTTGAATGAGAAAAATAATCGTGAAAAAAACAACTTATCGGTTATAAAAATGATGGTACAAAGGCAGTATCAGTAAAAATCGAATTCCTGTTATGATACGCGTGTCATTTAGGATGATTGTGTGGTGTGGTGATAGAGGATAAATCAATGAAAGATACAGTAGAGTTTGGCGGTAAACCATTTCATTTCATTGGTATTGGCGGCATAGGCATGTCTGCTTTAGCATATGTGTTAACAAAGCGTCAGTTGCCAGTATCTGGTTCAGATCTTCGTCCAAACCATATTACTCGACGTCTAGAATCTATCGGAACTCATATTTTTGGTAAACAAGAGGCAAGCAATCTGGAATTCTTTCGTCCTCATTCTCAGCCGACTGGAGTAGTATTAAACACTCAAGAAGAACTATCTACTTTCTCGAAAGCAAAATTACCTCAAGTTATTTGTTCAACAGCCATTAACACAACTAATTTAGAGTACAAAGCAGCATTAGAATTAGGTTGTCCAATTTTTCATCGGTCTGATGTACTGGCAGCATTAATTACTCAATATAATAGTATTGCTGTCGCAGGAACCCACGGAAAAACGACAACAAGTAGCATGATTGGTTATATGCTACTCGAAGCAGGTCTTGATCCAACGATTTTAGTCGGTGGAGAAGTGAATGCTTGGGAAGGCAATGCCCGATTGGGGCAAAGTCGATATTTAGTAGCAGAAGCAGATGAATCAGATGGTTCTCTGGTGAAACATAGCCCAGAAATAGGTATTATCACTAACATAGAACTAGACCATCCTGACCACTACGACACATTAGAGGAAGTGGTGGAAACTTTTCAAACATTTGCAAAAGGCTGTAAAACTTTGGTAGGGAGCATTGATTGCACAACTGTACGCGATCGCCTACAACCAACGATTAGCTATAGCCTAAATCCTGATACTGCTGCTGACTACACTGTCACCAACGTGGACTATAAAGCTGATGGTACCACAGCTCTTGTATGGGAAAGGGGCAAGGCTTTGGGTGTGTTGAACTTGCGCTTACTCAGTAAGCACAACCTCAGTAATGCCCTAGCAGCAGTGGCGGTTGGTCGGATCTTGGGCTTAGAATTTGCAGAAATAGCCAAGGGTCTTGCGACCTTTGAAGGCGCAAAACGCCGTTTTGAATTCCGGGGTGAAGCCAATGGCATCGCTTTTATTGATGACTACGCCCATCACCCCAGTGAAATTCGTGCTACTCTTGCTGCTGCACGCTTGCAGGCAAAACAAGGGCAGAGAGTTGTTGCTATCTTCCAACCCCATCGCTATAGCCGGACGCTTACCTTTTTGGAGGAATTTGCTCAATCGTTTAGTCATGCTGATTTAGTTGTCCTCACTGATATTTACAGTGCAGGCGAGCCAAACTTGGGGCAAGTCAGTGGTGAAAAACTTGCAAGTGAAGTTGCTAAACAGCATTCGCAGGTAATGTACCAACCAACTTTAGCCTCAGTCCGCGAATACTTACAGCAAACTTTGCATTATGGAGACTTGGCGCTGTTTCTCGGAGCTGGGAATATTAATCAAGTCATTCCCGAAGTCATGGCGACACAATGTCCACCTGTTAAGGCTACTTCTTAAGGAAAGTTTTTTACCCCCAAAACCGGAGTACAACTTTCGTGCAAGTTGGTTTCCCTTATTCGCATAGTGTCCGTTTAGCAATAGTTACATGGCTTCTCATTGGTGTCGTCTTTTTACGGCATACAAACATCTAAATTCAGCGCGTTCTAAAAGATATGACAATATCCCAGGCAGTAGCAAATGTCTGCAAAGTTTCTGGTATGACAAATAGCAGGCTAATAACATCTAATAATTCCATCGAAAGTAAAGAAATTTATTTACTTGGTACTGATTGTGTTATTAAATCTCAAGTTTCGCTTGCAGCGTATACTTCGTACAGAGTCGGTGGACCTGCTGAGTGGTGTGTTGCTCCTCGAAACTTAGAAGCACTGCAAGCTAGTATTCAGTTTGCGAAAACACATGAATTACCAGTCACAATACTAGGAGCAGGATCTAACTTGCTCGTCAGTGATTGTGGGATACCAGGTTTAGTTGTTGTGACTCGTCATTTGCGCCATAGCCACTTTGACTTAGAAACAGGTCAGTTAACTGTCGCTGCAGGAGACCCAATTCCAAGCCTAGCATGGCAGATAGCAGAGCGGGGATGGCAAGGATTTGAGTGGGCTGTTGGTATTCCTGGAACTATTGGGGGTGCCGTAGTGATGAATGCAGGGGCACACAATAGTTCTATCGCAGATATATTAGTTAGTGCTCAAGTACTTTTACCAGATGGAAGTCTGGAAACTCTCACCCGCGAACAGCTGAGCTACAGCTACCGCACCTCTATCCTCCAAGGAAGCGATCGCATCGTCACCCAAGCCACTTTTCAACTCCAGCCAGGGGCAAACCCAACAGAAGTTCTAGCAGCTACCAAACAACACAAAGAGCATCGACTAAACACTCAACCCTATCACTTGCCCAGTTGTGGTAGTGTGTTCCGCAATCCTAAACCTCATGCTGCAGGCTGGTTAATTGAGCAAACAGGCCTCAAAGGTTACCAAATTGGCAAAGCGCAAGTTGCACTAAGGCACGCTAATTTCATCGTTAATTGTGGTGGTGCTAGTGCTTCAGATATTTTCAATCTCATTCACCATGTCCAACATCAAGTACAACAACGTTGGTCTATTCCGTTAGAACCAGAAGTAAAAATGTTAGGAGAGTTTCAAGCTGCTTAACTAGTCGCCCTCGTCCCCCGCTATAGTGGTATTCCACTTAGCGTGGGGATATAAGGCGGGCAACGACAATTGCATCTTTTATTTATTTTTGCCGAAGGTAAAATCAATAATTGGTGTATGCACAGTTGCTAATCTCTTCGGAATTAACGAAACCAATGTTATATACTAATAT
This sequence comes from Brasilonema octagenarum UFV-OR1, assembly GCF_963888615.1. Taxonomy (NCBI): domain Bacteria; kingdom Bacillati; phylum Cyanobacteriota; class Cyanophyceae; order Nostocales; family Scytonemataceae; genus Brasilonema; species Brasilonema octagenarum. The sequence goes on from NZ_CAWPKW010000158.1 coordinate 3,615, forward strand.
TGGTTGCGACCCACCCACTCGGCTCATAACAACCGGTCACAGTAGCAGTAATATGCGAACCCAAGTCTAAGAGCCAGAGAAAAGGGGAAAAGGAATTGCGGCTCTTGCGCGTATGCACAACGCAGGTAAATCCTCGAACAAAAATCAAACTGCCTGCGGGAGGCGGGCGGCTGCAAAGCTCGCCACGGGGTTGGGCAAACCCTCGACAAAAATGGACAACCCTTGTATTTTTGCGGCCTCCAGTCAACTCGTTTTACCAAAATTTTTGGGTATGGCCGCAAAAATACACCCAGATCTTGAGTCTTACGAGTAGACATTGTGTAGGGTTGTCCATTTTTGTCTATGGAAAATGAAGCGGATACTCCCCGGTGGCAGACTTTGCGCCAGGGTACACACGGGTGTACGGGAGTAAGGAGCGAGTCTCAAACCTCCGGAGGACAGGTAAGACCATTATCGTCTTGAGTGACGAATACTTTCGCGTATACCCAACGTGGCACTGACCGATGAAACTGGAAGCCCCCACTATAAACGGTACTCCGTTTTAGTGGTGGGTACTTCACTGAACCAAGCTTTCTGAGAAAAATATAACTTTTTCTCCCCTTCTTGTTCAAATAAGCAGAAGTTTTTTTACAAAAATGCTAAATATTTTTATTTGTAGCCCGCTTGCGCGGGCTTTATTTATGTAAAGGGAGTTTTTTTAACCCAATTAGGATTTATGCAAAAACGTGCTGTTTGCGTCCTACCCTGGAATAAGCAGATCCGTTGTCTATGCGGTTCATTTTTTATTATTTTGCCTGTTGCCCTTCGGGTGTGCGCTCTGCGCACGCCCGAAGGGCGAACGCCAGTCCCCCAAACTCCTGCACCAGACGCACTCGCGTTCGTGACGGAGACCGCCAAGATGGGGGCTGGTCTCACCTGTTAAGCGCCTCAACGAATAATTTCACAACTTCTGCACGGATTACTATATATTTTGTTGGTCATTTACCAGCAAAACTCTAATCATATAGGAATTCGGTTTGATTTGGTGAGACCAGTGCTGCGGGAGGGTTTCCAACGCCAGATACCAAGTGAGGGAAACCCTCCTATGTCCTGAGCCCTGAGTCCCAAAGGGACACGCTGCGCGAACGGGCACGGCCCCGTGCCGAACGGACACGCTAGCCCCGAAGGGGCAAAGCTCGCCGGGGGATACTCCCCCCGGCAGACTTTGGCGCTACGCAAACGCGAACAGTACTGGCTCCTCCGCAGGCAACTGGCGAACCCGAAGGGTGAATTGACAAAGTAGAGGTAGGGAACGCTTAACGCTTAACAGAAAGTGTACCTAGCTTCGTTCAAAATCAAATATGAGTCCTATAGTATTTGTTTTTTTAGAAAGTTACTAATCAATAGACATCAGTAATTTTATTAAAAAAAAGAAATCTTTCTTCGTAATATTTTTTAATTCGTTATTTTTCATGTGCGATATATCATGGTTTTTAGATTTTTTGATATCTTTAGAAGAATTTTAATTTCTTTTAAACAACTTGATATTAGCTAAATATTGACATTTTACTACTGAGTAAAAAAAAGCTTATTTTTTGAACAAAAGAATTGCTATAAACTGAAAAGCTATGAAAAAAAAAGAATATTAGCTACTTTAATTTTCTTTTTTTAGAAGTACCATACTTTTAAATGTATTTTTTTTGTCTTTATCAGAATTTTATTAAAAAAAAAATAAAAACACTATACTTTTTTGTTTGTTTATTGTAATTTGATACTTGTGAGTTTCAAAAACAACAGTAGTTTCAGCTAAGTAAAGGGCATTTGGCTTTTATTCTTTGCATGGAATTTATTGTAATATTAATAACTGGTATTTCCTAGCAGATGCATTTACTAGCATTTTGTTTTGTGAAGTATTCAGAAAAACTCATCAACACAAAGAAAACTTTCACCAAATAGTGAGTTATCATGACGACCGAATCTAAATATCAACTAGTTTCTCTTGATGAGAGCTACATGTCCGATTTGTCTGATGAAAATCAATCCACAGTTTCGGGTGGTACTCTTGGTTTACTTTTTGGGCTTTTAGGTGGGATTTTCAAGCCTCTGTACGGGAATCAGCAGCCTACTACTACTACTACTGTTATTAACAATATTTATGTCAGCAACGGTGGCTCATCAAGCGCATCAGCTGGCTCATCATCTGGCTCATCATCAGGTGGCTCATCAGGTCCAGGTAAAGGCCACTAAAGGAAATACCAAAAAATAAATTATCCAATCTTGTGGTGCAGATATCTTGTCTCCTTCTTACCTAGGACATACAGCCATCCAATCTCACAGGATCTAGTGTGGATATTTTGTTATTTGGCAGTTACAACCCGAATCGGGGTGTAAATTGTTGAAATGCTCTGCATAAGCTTTATATGTGTCAAGAATTAGGTAGAGTCCGGCTAATAGGGATAGCCAGACTCTGTTAGCCTTAGTGTTTTGATGGCTTATGCCTAACCTAGCATTAGTTGGTTGTAAAAGCTATATTTTTTATAGACTCTTTACAGCCAGCTTACTTAGATTAATTTTGCTTCAGTTATAAAAATCACAGTTCTGACTGTTATTATTCATTAGTCATTTTTTTATACTATTAGCTATTCCCTATCGTTTTCATAATGGGTTGATTAGCGGATATTTAGGTTGCTTAACAATTAAGATTGACCTCTAAGCGCCATGAATGAGTGGGGATTCTAAACTGTTCGCACTCTCCGGGCTTCAGGTGTGCTACTTTCCTTTTTAGTTTTGATTGATCATGGGTTCGTTCAAGTTTGAAGGAAGTTTGAAGGAACAATTCTTTCAAACTTCCTGCGATAAATTTGCCAACAACGTCATTTATTTAGAAGGCATAACAGCTGGCTTCTGACTCAACAACTTCCTTCGCAGATTGTCCAATGCTGTACACGCACTGAGGTGGCGAATTAAAGACCGACCTCGCCCTGCACCAAAATGATATTCAAAACTTTGCACTTCTCCATTCGATCCAGCTAACCCGATATAAACCAACCCGACAGGCTTAGTCTCCGTATCACCTGTGGGTCCAGCAATACCAGTGATACTCAATCCCCAAGTGGTCGAAAGACGCGACCGCACTCCCGCAGCCATTTGTTCTGCAACAATAGAACTGACAGCCCCATGCTTTGCCAAATCTTCGGAGTTAACACCCAAAAGCCCTACTTTTACGGAGTTATCATAAGAAATCACCCCACCCCAAAAGTAATCAGAACTTCCAGAAATCTCCGTTAACATTTGCCCTAATCCGCCACCAGTGCAAGATTCTGCCACAGAAAGGGTTTCCCCTGCACCACGCAACAACTCACCCACAACTGAGGCAAGAGTGTCATCATCTGCACCATAATAATCTAACCCCGCAATTTGTTTAATCTGTTTTTCAATGGGGGCAATCAAATCCTGTGCTTGTGATTGGGAAGCAGCTTTAGCAGAAACTCGTAATTTCACTTCTCCTCTACTGGAATAAGGTGCAACTGTTGGGTTGGGCAAGTTTAGATAAGCTGCGACCTTTTCGGCTATTGCTGATTCCGTCACACCCCAAAACTTTAACATCCGACTATAAATAATTTCTTTACCCCAACCTTGACTTTTCAGATAAGGTACAGCAGTATCCTCCCACATCCGGTACATTTCACTTGGCACACCAGGAAAGGTGAAAATCGTTAATCCTGAACGAGGCTGCCAAATAATGCCGGGTGCTGTTCCCGTAGGGTTTGGTAAAACTTCGGCACCTTGGGGTAACAAAGCTTGTTTGCGGTTACTCGCAGTCATAACTCGACCGCGTTGAACATATTTTCTGGTAATATCTTCAATAATATCTGGACGCTCTACTAAAGGAGCACCAAAAAAATCCGCAATTGTTTCACAAGTCAAGTCATCTGGTGTCGGACCAAGACCTCCAGTAAAAATCAAAATTTCCGCTCTTTGACTTGCAATTTCTATAACCTGTTTTAATCTTGTTGGGTTATCTCCGACAACTGTTTGATAGTAGTGGGGAATACCTAGCCCAGCCAACTGCCGCGCCAAATATTGAGCATTACCGTTGAGGATATCTCCTAACAGGAGTTCGGTTCCAACACAAATAATTTCTGCACTCATAAAATGAAGAAGGGGTGTAGGGGAGCCAGTACTGATAGCGTAGCGTGGCACTTTGTGCCATAGGAGGGTTTC
>NZ_CAWPKW010000159.1:0-7725 GCF_963888615.1 Brasilonema octagenarum UFV-OR1
TGCCGGGGGGATACTCCCCCCGGCGAGCTTTGCCCCTTAGGGGCTAGCTATCGCCCAAAGGACAATACTCCCAAAGAGAATTATGCTTTGGGCGGCTCTTTTTGGAAGCATCGCCCTCTTTGTTATTGGTTGTCAAAATCTACCTTTTATGAGCGTTTCCTCTGCACCAACCGCAGTCACTATCAAACTGGGCGGTTGGACAGCAAGTCCAGCAGAACAAAAACTCTTGAAAGAACTATTGCAAGACTTTGAAGCAAACCATCCTAATATTAAAGTCAGGCATGAAGTCATCAACGACCAATACATGGATGTCATAAAAACCCGCTTGGTGGGTGAAGCGGCTCCTGATGTATTCTATTTAGATGCTCTTGAAGCTCCTTTTTTCATGAGCCAGAATGTTTTAGAACCACTTGATGCGTATATAACTCCCGATTTTGAGGTTGCTGACTTTGAGGAAACACTACTCAGTAGCTTCAAATATTGTAAGCATATTTACGGCTTACCTAAGGACTATTCGACACTTGCTCTGTTTTATAACAAAAAAGCTTTTGCAGCCGCAGGCTTAACCATTCCACCATCAACTTGGAATGAACTGCGTGCTTACTCAAAGAAGTTGACCGTAGACCGTAACCGAGATGGCAGAATTGATCAATACGGTTTTGGAGAAATTCCAGAATTACCGCGTCAGGCTTACAAAATCAAAGCTTTTGGTGGACAACTTGTAAACCAAAATGGTTATGCAGCATTTGCCAGTGATGCCAGCTTGCGAGGATTACAATTGGCGATAGACCAGTATCAAAAAGACCGCTCCTCATCTCAAAAATCTGATGTTGGCACAAATTCTGGCAGTGAAATGTTTGGTCAGGGTAAAGTCGCAATGGTGATTGAGGGGAACTGGGCAATTCCCTACCTCACAGAAACTTTTCCTAATTTAGAGTTTGCTACCGCAGAATTGCCTACAATTAATGATAACAAAAATACGATGGTATTCACTGTTGCCTACGTGATGAACAAGCAAACCCAACACAAAGCCGAAGCTTGGGAACTTATTTCTTATCTCACAGGTAAACAAGGTATGACAAAGTGGACGAAAACAGGCTTTGCTCTGCCATCTCGGAAATCTGTTGCTCAGAAATTGGGTTATGATCAAGACCCCGTGAGAACTGCACTTGTGGCAGGAGTAAATTATGCTATACCTTGGCAAGTCGGTGAATATCCAGCAGCGATTGTAAACAATTTTGATAACCAGTTTGTTAGCGCTTTGTTAGGACAGCAACCACTACAACAGGCGATGCAACGAGCACAAGATGAAGCTAATGAACTGATTAAGGCGATAAGCCAGAGGACTTCGGCGTGAGCGCTCAGTCGTTCGCGCAGCGTGCGCTTTGCGCATACGCTTGACGCTCCGCGTATCGCTATGGAGTAAATATGAGTGAGTGGTATATGGCGGTTTGCAATTGGGTAAGGTACACAAAGAAATTATGAACCACTCATGGAACACAGATAAATCTGTACTTCATTTCTTGAGTACTATGCGTTTTGGCTTACACTTGTGCAAAGTACTCAGTCCTAAAACACCAACCGCGACTATAGCTATTACAACACTTGGTTCAGGGACTTTTGCTTTTGGATCAACCCGCAAAACTTGCCCAACTCCAGGGCGATCGCCTTTATTTGCTACATAAACAGCACCATCAAGACCAATTGTCAAGGCTGTGGCAGATTCTAGTCCATTGCCACTAAGCAAAGTTGTACGAGTGCCATCTGGGGCGATTTGGATAAGAGAAGCATCTGTAACGCCCGACCATTGCGGTGCATTCGAATATTGTACGGTATACAAATTGCCTTGGGGATCAAATTCTAAATCAGAGAGTTGGGTAAAGCCGTCAGCGTAGACTGTAACTTCACCATCAGATCCAACTCGAAATATCCGCGCTTTACCGACTGGAAAAGGAAAACCCGTGTATTCGCTGACGTACAAAGCACCATCAGGACCAAATGCGGCACCTGTCGGTACTGATTGAATTTCAACTTCCTCTGGAGTTTGACCTGGTGGTGGCGCGTCAGGAGGTAGCACTTGTCCAGGTCCAGGAGTTGGGAAGACAGGATTTGTTATTGTTTGCTTGGGAAGCACAGTAAAAGTCTTCAAATTACTGCCATCAAGTCCCACAGTTAAAATGTCATTGGCAGCCGCATCAATCACATAAGCAGTATTGCCCTTAATTGCCACACCATAGGGGTTGCTAGCGATTTCACCGCTTGTATCAAGCACAACTTCCCCATCAGCATTATTAGCCAATTCATATTTTGCAAAATCGCCAAGACTTGTTAACGAACCCGTGTTGAAATCTACTTTGTAGAGTTGTCCCCAACCGGGGGCATTTTCTGAAAAATCGCGGATGGTGGGATTACCACCATAACCGATGAGAAGGTAAGGATTTCCTCCTCCTACACCCGACTCTGTGATGTAGAGGCTACCATCAGGACCAAAGTTGAGACCCCTGACATTATCAAGACCCTCAGCAACAACACTAAACGATGCAGCTGTTGCTGGTTTAGTTCCAAAAACAACAGCAAAACAAAAAGTAAGAGCTGCAAAGCTAAAAGCTGATTTAGAAAGTAGAGATAAACGCATACGGCAATCAGGCGTCAGAATTATATCGAGCTTTTTAACTGACTGAAAAAAACATCTACCGTAAGGATGGCAATGCGTACCAACCTCATATAGAGGCTTATTGTTTGAATATGAAAATCGTGTTTAGAAACTCTGTATTTTTAGTAACAGCGTATAAAATCTTGAAAGCGGAATGCAATGAATAATCTTTTGATAGGCTTGACATTTCTTTAAGTTTTGTTTAAGTCAAGCTTGGTTGAACTGCAACTGAATTGATACACAAGCAGTTACGATAAATAATCATGCATTACCTATCGCTACAGTCGGGATGGTGCCGGATGAGTTGGAGGTACATTTGTGTTTGAAGTCAGAAGGCGACAAACAAAGTCTAGATCGAACATCACACAAGACTTGGCTGGATACTTGTTTATGATGCCAACCATTCTGGTGTTGGGCACATTTGTCGTGCTACCCATTCTCTGGGCTGTTTTTCTTTCCCTGCACAAAGTTCAACTTCTTGGCGCTATTAAGTATCAATTTGTAGGCTTTCGCAACTTCACGCGACTCATTGAAGATGAACAGGTTTGGATTGCTTTAAGAAATACAGCCCAATATGTTGCAATTGTTGTCCCGGCTCAAACTGTCTTGGCTTTAATTCTAGCTGTGACGCTCAACTCTGGTATTCGTGCCAAAAATTGGTGGCGTATTCTTTACTTTTTGCCGACAGTCACCTCCTCAGCCGTGTTGACGCTGATTTTTATGTGGATTTATAACACGAATGGGTTACTCAATGATTTTCTTGCTTTTGTAGGGCTACCTACTTACAACTGGTTAGGAGATCCAGCCGTTGCCCTCAAAGGTATTATGCTGATGAATATTTGGTCAACAGCACCGTTTTACATGGTGATTTATTTAGCAGCGTTGCAGGATATTCCTCGTTCACTTTATGAGGCTGCATCGCTAGATGGAGCAAATGGCTGGCAGCAGTTTATTTATATCACGATTCCTATACTCAAACCAGTAACCTTTTTTGTAGTCACAATAGGAGTCATTGGCACGTTTCAATTGTTTGACCAATCTTATATTTTTTCTAACGGCACTGGTGGACCGAATAATGCTACTTTGACAATAGTTCTATTGATATATCAAGCTGTCTTTCGTAACTTACAGATGGGGTATGCAGCGGCGATAGCCTTTTTACTCGCAGCAGTCATTATTGTTATCACTTTGATTCAACGGCGGTTTTTTGGAGGCGAAAATTTTTAAAGGAAACTTACTGAGCTAAAGCCATTCATGTCAAATAAGTTACACTTCAAAATGGAGGCAAACATGCTATTAAAACTGAAGCAATTAGAAGTTCCACCAGGACAGCGAGTGCTGCTAAAAAATGTTACATGGCAAGAATTTGAAACGATTTTAGAAGAATTAGGTGAACATCGTGCCGCTAGGGTAGCTTATGAAAATGGAATGCTAGAAATTATGACACCACTACCTGAACATGAGCGTAATAAAGAAAATATTAGCGATTTAGTGAAAGTACTCCTTGAGGAGCTAGACATTGAATTTATGTCTTTAGGTTCGACAACTTTCAAAAATGAATTAATGGACAAAGGCATTGAACCTGACAACTGTTTTTATATCCAAAATGAACCAGTCGTTCGAGGCAGAGACAGATTAGACTTAACAGTAGATCCGCCTCCAGACTTAGCGTTAGAAATTGATGTAACTTCCCGCACTCACTCTAGTATCTATGAAGCATTAGCAGTACCCGAGTTGTGGTGCTTTGAAAAAGGCAAATTACAAATTAATGTTCTGCAAAACGGTAAATATATTTCATCTACGTTTAGCCCAATTTTCCCTAATTTTCCTCTCCAGCAAGTCATTCCTGAGTATCTTCAACAGTGTAAAACTGTGGGTAGAAACAAGACTATGAGAGCTTTTAGAGCTTGGGTGCAAGAACTCATTAGCAAAAATATTTCAAGGGTGTAAATGTAGTTTAGAATACTGGTTGTTTTTTTCAGTTACAGAAGCTGATTTAATTCTCAAGTTGAAGAGACTATTTAAGCTGGGTGATGGTGAGGAAAAACTAAACCCTTGATAAAGATATTATCAAAATGAAAATATATAATTTTTTGACTTGGAAGACACTGCTATACATTTTACTAACACTGTATGCAATCATCACGCTCATTCCCTTTTTATGGGCACTATCAGCATCATTTAAACCGCTATCTGAAATTGTCAGCGGTGAACCTAATTTTGTACCCAAAAACTTTACTCTCGACAACTACAAACAAATTTTTTTCCAAGAACCGCTGTTTCTGCGATGGGTTTTCAATAGTGTGGTTATAGCTATCAGTGTGACTGTATTAAACTTGTTGTTCAATTCAATGGCAGGTTACGCCTTAGCAAGACTGAACTTTACGGGTAAACGCTTTTGGTTCTTCCTGATTTTGACAGTCTTAGCAGTCCCTGCACAGATCACCCTCATTCCCACATTTTTAATTTTAAAAGCCTTAGGTTGGCTGAATTCCTATCAAGGGATGATTGTCCCAAGTATGGTTAATGCTACTTTCATTTTTATGATGCGGCAGTTTTTCGTAAATTTTCCCAAGGAATTAGAAGAAGCTGCTCAATTGGATGGATTGAAGACTTGGGGTATTTTTCAGCATATTGTTTTACCTTTAGCAAAACCAGCTTTAGCAGCACAAGCAGTTTTTGTATTTATGGGAAATTGGAATAATTTCTTGTTACCTCTAGTTATTTTGTTTGATCCAGAAATGTTTACTCTTCCTTTGGGATTGAATACTTTTAAAGGTCAATTCATTAGTTATTGGAACTATATTATGGCGGCTTCTATGGTGTTTACTTTACCGGCTTTGGCGATTTATGCATTTTTTAACAGGTATTTTATTGAGAGTGTAACGTTTACGGGAGGAAAAGGTTAATGTAAGCAACTCAAAACTGAAAATGGACAATTTACGAACAATTCAATAAACGTAGGGGAAATGTAATGGCGCAGATTGTGATTGTGGGTGCAGGTCCGACTGGTGCTACGCTTGCTTTACAGCTTGTAAAACGCGGTATTGCAGTAACATTGATTGAGGCGGCGAAGGATTTCCATCGAGTGTTTCGCGGTGAAGGGTTAATGCCGAGTGGGTTGGATGCACTTGAGCAAATGGGATTATCGGCGATTGTGGAACGTATTCCTCATAGACAACTCGACGCATGGGAGTTCATCATAGGTAAAAAGCAATTGTTTCGAGTTGAGGAACCAATGGGGGCGGATCGACCCTGTACGTTGGTGTCGCAACCGCCATTCCTCGAAGCTATCATTACCGAAGCTCAGGCTTATCCTAACTTTGAATTTATACAAGGTTTTGCTGTAAAGGATTTACTGTGGATTAATAATCGCGTTGCGGGTGTGAAACTGGGCAGTGGACGTGAAATTTCCGCCGAACTTGTGATTGGGACAGACGGTCGAAACTCGGTTATCCGACAACGGGCAGGGTTGCAATTGGTACGTCAGCCAAAGGATGTGGATATTCTCTGGTTCAAACTTGCTGCCAGTCCTAGCTTTACAGGAGATAATGTGTTTAATTTAATCGTTAATGGCGATCGCGTATTCACCATCTTTCACGGAGCAGAGGAAGGAAAACTGCATCTAGCTTGGGTAATATCTGCAGATGAAAAAACCGATCGCAAACAAGCAGACTGGGCAGAAATTTTTGCATCGCTATCACCCTCATGGATGGCAGAGCATTTCCATAGCTATGCAGACACCATCGAAACTCCGATTAAGCTATCAGTTGTAGTTGGTCGTTGTCCATCCTGGTACGCCCCAGGAGTGTTACTTCTGGGTGATGCTGCACACCCAATGTCTCCCATTCGCGCTCAAGGAATCAATGTCGCATTGCGTGATGTCATCGTCGCTGCTAATCACCTTGTACCACTGTTTAACACACAAGCTGGACACAAAGAGATTGACGCAGCACTATCCCGGATTCAAGCGGAACGTGAGCCAGAAATTATCCGCGCCCAACAACTCCAGATGCAGGAAGCAGCACAAGGCGAACTACTACGAAAAAATGCACTGATACGTTGGCTATTGATTCAACTTGCTCCCTTACTTGGTCAAACAATTCGCCACTCTTGGCTGAAGCGACAGTACGAAATGCGTCAGGGTATCACGCAGGTGCATTTGAGTGTCTGAAACTTGATGAGTTGGTTAAAAGTTTAGCGCCATGATCCTTTACTCCTGTTCATCCAAATGTTCAGCAACAGCTTGATAAAGATGCAAAACATGACTGTCATGTAAGCGGTAGAATACATTACGACCTTGCTTGCGGTAACTAACCAAACGCATCGCCCGTAAGTTTCTCAGTTGATGGGAAACAGCAGATTCACTCATTTTTAATACTGCTGCCAAATCACTTACACAAAGTTCTTCTTGAGCTAACAGTGAGAGAATACGCAAACGATTAGCATCGCCTAAAAAGCCAAAAAATTCTGCCATGCGCTGGGCTTTCTCACTGTTGAGAAGCTCATATGACACAGGTTGCACGTTATCACTCTCTACTTGACTGGATATTTGATTGTACTCACTAGTTTCTTTTTGGGAAAGAGAATGAGTGATATTGTCAGCAAAAGTGTCTTTAGTTGACATAGTATTCATGTAGGAAATTTATAGTTATTTTTTTAATAAAAAAGAAATCTTACATACTCAATAGCCTTTTGAATATTGTCTTATCAGGCGGGTTGGCAGTAGCCATGATTCTCACTTAATTCAAGGATATCGCGATAACCTCATGAACGTACTATTTGGCGATATTCTCGCTCGTTTGGTGTTGCTATGTGTGATTGTCGCTTCCATAAGCAGTATCGTTGGCATCTTTGTATCAGGTTTTTTGAAGTTTGCTTGCGATCCTAGTATTATTCTTGTTCAGTTTGTGGTATTAATGGCTGTTTTTGGCTGGATTAGCAAAAAAGTTTGCCCAACCCTGATTCATATTCGGGCTAATTCTTCCTTCACCCCTATCCCCTTACACGGTTCGGACGTTCGGACGTTCGGCGAAGCTATCTCCTGAGCCCTGAGTCCCAAAGGGACACGC
>NZ_CAWPKW010000160.1:0-7709 GCF_963888615.1 Brasilonema octagenarum UFV-OR1
CACCGGAGGTGGCGGCTTCCGTATCGCTCCTTCAATATCTTTGAAAATAGGGGCGTTCAGCGGAGGTGGCGGCTTCCGCATCGCCATCGCCACATTTCTAGATTAAGCATTAGATCTATAATTGCTGAAGAGTTCGGATATTTATTTACTGGTTAAAACTATTAAATGATTACCGTTACACCAGAAGAAATTAGTCAGTTTCGCAGCCAATTGGCGGATAATCCCCAGGCTTTAGTAGCTTTGGATACCATAGAAGAGTGTGAAGGCTATTTAGACGATGCCGTTCCACTGCTGGTTATGCGGGAAACTGCACAGGAAGCAGATAGATCGTTAAATGATTTGCTGGAAAAATGCCGCCAATTCATCTGTCAAGAGGAAGTCAGACAATTTTTGGAATCTGGATTAATTGCTCCAGTAATAGAACCATTGGCAGCTAGTGCAGGCATTCCTCTCGGTACTGCGACTGCACTTAGTATATGCGTGTTTAAACTGGGTGCGAAAAGGTTTTGTAATGTACCGGGATCTGGTGCTTAACGTCCAGAAGCTGTAAAACCAGCCCAGTAGTAGGGATTTGCAAAAGGTAGGGGTTGACGTTCCTTGATTCGTTTCCAAGATTCCTTAACTATTTTTCGTTGTCCTTTTCTTAGTTGAGCAAGGACTTTTTTAATTTCAGGTTTGTGTTCCTCTTTAAATCTCTTTAATTCCTCAATAGTCAGATTTCGCAGCCATGTTTGAGCTTGCTTAAGGGCTATGGCAACATTTCCTGCTTCCAGGTTATCAAGTTTGAATAAGTTTTCATAGAATTTAATCATTAAAAAGCTGGTAGAAAGGTCATTCACTTTCCACAGAGAACTGACAACACTAGGACTACCTGCTAACAGAAAACCGCTAGGTAAACCAATGTACTCGTCACTGATATTGTTAAAATCAATCAATCCAGTTTCGCACGCGGAAAGGGTGACGAGGCGACATTTTTCTAATTTGAGACCGAAGATTTTATCTAAGGTAAGGCATTCCTCTAAATCATAAGTTTTACCCAATCCTAAACTCAGATAACTTTCTGCATTCAGTTTGGGAAGTGCGTCAGCGACGGATGCATTTGCCAAAATTAGGGCTGATTTACCGGGATTTGTTAAGTTAAAATACCCGTGACAGCTAAAGTGGGCGCAGTGGTAAGTATTTAAGTCAGAATTATTAATTGCTGTGAGTGTCGCTGCTGTTTTTTTCAGAACGTTGGAAGTATTAAAGTAGCTTTGAATAACTTGTACTTCTAAATCGGTGTAATTCAGGTCTTCCGTTGGGTTTTGAATCGCAAACAGGGATTGAAAATTGGGGCGATCGCGCTTTTGTACCTGTTGCAGTATTTGACAACTAGGTGCATAACTTACACCACGAGGAAATAAATCCACAAGACAACGTGAATTTTCAGAATGTTGATTTACAGGGAGTGCATGAAGGGGGAATAAATGCAAGAATCTATGGGGAATTAGGATGAGTTTATCGCAGTGGTTTGGTATCTGGGTTAATATTCCATCAATGTGCAGAATGGAAGCTAATTTTTTGAGTTCTTCCCCTAAGCTATTCTGCCACTGGTCTTTTTGCCCGTAGTTCTGCAAATATTGATTTACCCAATCAATCAAGGCTTGCAGGTCTTCTGGTTGGGATTGCCAAACAGTCACCTCTCCTGTAGGTTTGATAATAAACGCTAGAATTTTTTCATCGAGAATAAACCACTCGATCATGGCTGTACACTCATCGAAACGAGCCTGGAATGAGTCAAATTTGAAACCATAACCAACGGGTAAGTAGCGGTTTTGCAATTCATTACGCTGCTGTCGCAACTGTTGGAGACGTTGTGCTAGGACTTTTGGATTTTCAGCTTTGCCATTTTGGATTTGATCTTGTCCTGTAGCTATTTCATCCCTGTATCTTTCTAGTTGAGTAACAACATCTGCGGGAAAGATTGTTTTCCGGTCACGGATGAGAATCTGTTCAACTAAATAGCGGGTTTTGCTACGCTCAACATATTCAATTGCTTCGGTAATCTTATCTAATTCCAAGCAAACTTCTACCATGCGGCTATAAAGTTTGTTCCATTCTTCTGCTTGCTTGCGTTTACTTTCCTCAGAAGAAACGATTTCCTCCCGTAAAGATTCTACTGTGGCAATGGCAGATTTAAAGGTATTGTAAGCTAAGGTAAAATCGTTTGTGTTTTGGTAAGCAATTCCCAGTCCGAACAAAGATCCTGCATGGTTTTGGGGAAAAGCGTCAAAAGTATAAACTTTTAGAGCATCTTGGTAAGCTGTGATCGCCTGTTCTAAATTCTGTGCCCCCTCACCTATAATTGTGTAACTGTAAGCAATAGCGAGATTATTTTGCGTCGTTGCCCATTCATAGGGAAAAGCGTCAAAAGTATAAACATTTAGAGATTGTTGGTAAGCTGTGATCGCCTGCTCTAAATTCTGTGCCTGCTCCCCTCTTATTCTTTGACTATAAGCATTAGCGAGATTATTTTGCGTCGTTGCCCATTCATAGGGAAAAGCCTCAAAAGTATAAACTGACAGAGCATCTTGGTAAGCTGCGATCGCCTGCTCTAAATTCTGTGCCCGCTCCCCTCTTATTCTGTTACTGTAAGCAAGACCAAGATTATTTTGCGTCGTTGCCCAATCTTCGGGGAAAGCTTGCTGGGTGTGGACTGTCAGCGCGACTTCATAGCCAGTGATGGCAATTTCCATGTTGCTGGCTTTGTCACCCAAAGGGAATTGCTGAATTAGATTGCTAAAATTTACTATATCTCCAGCGATGGATTTCGCCACATCTGCTTGGGCTTCCCTCAGTCTATTCGTCGCCCAACGACGCAATGTTTTTTCTAACACATCGTCGAGTTTGTCTCTATTATTTTCCAGCAAGGGGTAAACTACCTGCGGGTTACCTCTACTATCTGCTGTTACTTCCAGCACTTGCTCTAATAAATTTATATATTCTTCTTCTGAAGTATAAATTTTCATAACAGGTGATGCGTTCCCAACAACCAGGTATCATCACCCTACATCTACATTCAACAAGAAAATGTAGCTGCTGAAGCTTTGAAGATTATTCTTTAATTGTTGATGAATACATTGGGTACCCAGCCGCAGGCATCGCCCCAAATGAGCAATTGGTAACTACAAATTAGACAGCACAGAAATCTACTGACCTTACTTAACTTTTAAAAATGGGCGGTACTGGACTCGAACCAGTGACATCCTGCTTGTAAGGCAGGCGCTCTACCAACTGAGCTAACTGCCCGCTGTTGCACACAAAAACTATATTAACACACACATTTTGAAAAAGCGATAGTCTTCTAAAAAAATTTTTACCTTATTCTGCATCTGTTGGATTGAATTGCGACTCGGACAGCAAGATACTGGTTAGCAATGGCTTGGATCTTTTTGATTTTTGAATTTTGAACTTTGAATTGTTTATGCCCTCTGGTCGGACTCATGATCGCATTACTCTCTGGGCTTTGCCGTTTGTGACTGGTGTTGCTTTTTGGCTAACCAACAGCGGTAACTTGACTTTGTTGGTTACTGGCGGGTTTCTGTTCGGAGGGCTGATGTTCGGTCCTGACTTGGATATTTACTCTCGCCAGTTCCAACGCTGGGGTTTTTTACGCTTTATTTGGTTACCTTATCAAAAAAGTTTACGCCATCGTTCTTTGTTATCTCACGGACCAATTATCGGTACAACGCTGCGTGTCGTTTATCTGGGCTGTTTGGGAGCAATAGTGGCAATTTTCACTTTGTTGATTGTCGAAAAGCTGTGGAATGTGCAGTTCAATTGGCAGATGACAGGGGAAACTGTAAAATTCACGATCGCTCACTACAGTATGGAATTTCTTGCTTTATTTGTCGGGCTGGAAGTTGGTGCGATGAGCCATTATCTTAGTGACTGGGGAGGTTCAGCTTATAAGCGTTTTCAAAAGCAGGGAGTTCGCGGATTGCTGCCGCGTGCGAAAATGAAGAAACGTAAAGTGACGAGTCGTGGTAATAGGAGTAAAGTCAAACCAAAAAATAGCCGCCGCACAAAGTCATAAATAAATTGTGGAACGGTAAATGTCGGAGCCTACGTGTCAACTTAAGCTGAAAACCTTGTCATTACGTTACATCATGTTTTTATGCTTGCCCACAATTTTCACTTTACCCCACCCCGGTTTTGTCTGACGCCAAAACCTCCCCTCCCCTTGGTAAGGGGAGGGGATTAAGGGGAGGGGTTAAATCAACGTGGGCGAAAAGTATAAAAAAGAATAAGATTTACAACCGCAGAGGACGCAGAGGACGCAGAGCTTTTATTAATTATGGAAACTAATCAAACCGAGAGGAACGCTGAGACTTTGGTGGCGTTGCAAAAATTAATTGATGTGGTGGCAAAGTTACGTTCTCCTGATGGGGGTTGTCCGTGGGATTTGGAGCAAACTCCTCAAACGCTGACACCATACGTGATAGAAGAAGCTTACGAAGTTGTAGATGCGATTAAGAGTGGGGATCAAGATGCGATCGCGGAAGAATTAGGTGATTTACTCTTACAAGTTGTGCTGCAAGCACAAATCGCCAGCGAATATGAACAATTTTCTTTGAAGGAAGTAGCCGAAGGGATTTCACAAAAGTTGATTCGCCGTCATCCTCATGTTTTTGGTGATGTGTCGGTGGAAAGTGTTGATGATGTGCGGCGAAATTGGGAAGAAATTAAAGCTGCGGAGAAAGGAGAAACATCTGCGGATACTCAAAAACTGAGTTATAAACTCAGTCGTTATACAAAAAAGCTTCCGCCGTTGATGGCGACGATGAAGATTTCGCAAAAGGCGGCTGCTGTTGGATTTGAATGGGAAAATATTGATGGGGTGTGGGACAAGTTTAATGAGGAATTGACGGAATTTAAGCAGGCGTTAGCTGAGGAAACACCAGAACGACAACAAGCTGAGTTGGGTGATTTGATGTTTTCTCTTCTGCAGGTTGCTCGTTGGTGTAATCTTGATCCGGAAGCTGCTTTGCAGGGAACAAATCAGCGGTTTATTCAGCGTTTGCAAAAGATGGAGGTGTTTGCTGAGCGTCCTCTTACTGATTATAGTTTAGAGGAATTAGAAACGTTGTGGCAAAAGGCGAAAGTCCAACTTGCGCAGGAAGAGTAAAAATCTGGTTTCAGGGTATTTGAAATCGCAGAGAAAAACAGATAGATACAGATAATTTAAACGTAGTTTTTTAGTATGACTATTTCTGTTGAGAATTCATTAAACCTAATTGCAGCGGCTAAAAAAACTAGACAAGCTGCACTCAAGCTAGCTGTTCTCTCAACTGAGGGGAAAAATCAAGCAATTGAGGCGATCGCTCAAGCTTTAGAATCTGCCAAAGATGAAATTTTACAAGCTAATGTTGCTGATTGTGAAAGAGCTATTACAGATGGAATTGCTAAGCCACTTTATAAGCGTTTGCAGTTAGATGAATATAAGTTAAGAGATGCGATCGCTGGGGTGAGAGATGTCGGCAAACTCAGTGATCCGGTTGGGGCAGTGCAGATTCACCGTGAACTGGATCAAGGCTTAATCTTGAAGCGAGTCACTTGTCCTTTGGGTGTGTTGGGTGTCATTTTTGAAGCACGTCCGGAAGCCGCAATTCAAATAGTTACTCTTGCTATCAAGTCGGGAAATGGTGTGATTCTCAAAGGTGGGAAAGAAGCGACTCGTTCTTGTGAAGCAATCGTCAAGGCGATTAAACAAGGACTTTCTCAAAGTGCTGTTCATCCAGATGCAGTGCAGTTGTTAACAACACGAGAAGAAATTTTGGAACTTCTCAAATTAGATAAATATGTGGATTTAATTATTCCTAGAGGTTCTAATTCTTTTGTGAGATTTGTGCAGGAAAATACTCGTATACCTGTATTAGGTCATGCTGACGGAATTTGTCATCTATATATAGATAAAGCTGCAGATTTAGAAAAAGCGATCGCAATTACAGTTGATGCCAAAACTAACTATCCTGCTGCTTGTAATGCAATTGAAACTTTGTTAGTTCACGCTAGTATTGCTCCCAAAATTTTACCAAAAGTTGCTGAGGCTTTGGGAAAACTCAATGTGGAATTGAGAGGGGATGAACGTACTCGCGAAATTCTACCAGAGATTGCAGCAGCAACGGAAGATGACTGGGAGACGGAATACTCTGATTTGATTTTGTCGATTCAAGTTGTGGATTCATTGGAGGATGCGATCGCCCACATCAACAACTATGGTTCCAAGCACACTGATGCTATTATCACTGAAGATCCAGAAGCTGCCCAAACTTTCCTAGCGCTGGTGAATGCAGCCGGAGTTTACCACAACTGTTCTACCCGATTTGCTGATGGCTTCCGCTATGGTTTCGGTGCAGAAGTTGGGATTAGTACTCAACAAATGCCTCCTCGTGGTCCTGTTGGTTTAGAAGGTTTGGTAACATACAAATATCAGATGATTGGCAATGGTCATATTGTGGCTACTTACACAGGTGCAAATGCCAAGCCCTTTACTTTTAAAGATTTGGTATGAAGAAATGCTCTGTAGACACTAAAATGCACTGTTCTCTGAGTGTTTTGTGTGAAACTGACTAGCGAATACACATGGTTTGGGAAAAATTACATTGGTTTCAAATTGCTTTACGAGTGCGAGGCTCAGTCTTTCCTGTTATATTACCTCGCATTCTTTTATTTAGTGGATTTGGAGTGGTTATATCCATAATCCACTCTTACGCGTTTTCTCTACCAGAGCAAGTTGGAGATATTACAACCAATGTCGCTTTTAATCTTGTGTTAGGGTTATTGCTAGTTTTTCGTACTAACACTGCCTACGAACGTTATTGGGAAGGTCGAAAAACTTGGGGTGGGATAGTCGTTAATTCTCTAAATTTAGCCAGGAATATTCAGCTATCAATTTTAGAAAAGGAACTTATAGACAAAGAGAAAAAAGTTGCCTGTCTACGGTTATTAAGTGCTTTTGCAATTGCGACTAAATTGCATTTACGTCAGTTACCAGAAAGAAAGGAACTGAAACTTTTTCTGACAGAATCGCAAGATTTACAATTAAAGGATGTGCAAAATCCTCCCTTGAAGATTGCTGTTTGGATTGGAGAATATCTCAAACAGCAACAAATTAACGATTGCTTGAGCATGGAAGAATTGGTGTTTATGAATAGTTTATTGAACAACATGGTAGAGTCATTAATAGGGAGTGAGCGTATTTTAAAAACACCAATGCCCTTAATTTATGCTATTTATTTGAAGCGATTATTATTGATGTACTTTCTTGTATTACCTTTGCATTTAGTTAGTACTTTAGAGTGGTGGACTGTGCCGAGTGTAGCGTTAATAAGTTTTACTTTACTTGGAATCGAAGAGATAGGTAATCAATTAGAAGATCCTTTCGGGTTCGATTTATATGATTTGCCCTTAGATGATATTTGTCAGACGTTAATTAAAAATATAGAAGATTTGATGGATGAGAGTGAAAATACTTTGATTTGTCAGACAGAATCATTTTTGCCAAGTTGAGCATAAGAATTACTTTTTATAAAATAAAATTCTGGTTCCTGACTCCTGAATTCTGTTTGATTAAAAACTTGTCAGCGTTGAAGAAGAACACATAGGTCAGAACGCAGAACCCAGCAATATGATTGGATCGGTGCAGCACCCAACCAATTGAATACAAC
>NZ_CAWPKW010000161.1:0-79686 GCF_963888615.1 Brasilonema octagenarum UFV-OR1
GGGAACAGGGAACAGGGAACAGGGAACAGGGAACAGGGAACAGGGAACAGGGAACACCCGAACGCTTAACATAAACTGTACTGAATTCCGTTCAAAAATCAAATAGGAATTCTATATTTTCTTTTGTAGTGCAAATCGGACAGCCCGCTTCAGTAATAAAGTAGGAAGTAAGATGCTCTCACTACCATCTTTCATAAAGATCAAAGCCTTCAGGAAAGAGTGCAAGGGCGCAGTCCATTCTGGGGACTGAATTCTTAGTTTTTTTGATTGTGCCCAGCCCCAATCAAAAACTACCTTCTGACTAAAATTCTGCCAGAGATGATTTCAAGCGTTCTGCTAAGACTTGTAAATGAGGTTCCAAAATACATGTGTAGTGATTACCAGAAACATCAATGATTTTTATATCTTTTGCATCCATGATAGAGAATAATTCCACCCATACGAGAGTTGGGTCGGAAGCCATGATATGCTTTTCTTTGGCTCTCAAGACAGTGACTTTTCCTGGATATGGCTGTGGCAGATAAGAATAAGTTGCTTTTAGCGTTCCTACTAATACATCAAGAATGCGTCGGTTTTGTTGGCTTTGATTTGATGGCGGTAATATCTTAACTTCTATTGCCTTGTCAAGGATATAGTTGATTTGTTCGTTAATACTCAAGTGCTTAATTTCATCAGGTGTTACCAGATTATCTTGCCCTGCTATTCCGCCAAAATATCTGGAAAGAACACCAACCAAATAGGGGGCGTCAATTTTCTTGTTTTTATCCAAGAGAATTGGAACATAAGAATCAAGTATTACTAAAGAGACTTCCTGTCCCTGTTTGTGTAATTGTTGTGCCATTTCATACGCTACAACTCCCCCAAATGACCAACCACCAATAGAATAAGGACCATTGGGCTGAAACTTCCTAATTGCTTGGATATACAAGCTTGCCATATCCTCGACTCGTGTGAGTGGTTCTTCTTCCCCATGAAACCCTTGCGCTTGCAAGCCATAAAACGGTTGCTCGTCACTGAGAGAATGCGCCAATTTGAAGTAACACATAACATGACCACCTGCAGGATGTACGCAGAAAAAGGCTGGCTTGTTACCTTTTGGCTGGATGGGAACTAGGAGGGAGTTTTCAAAAGTATTGGAACTGGTATCAAGAAGATTTGCAAACTTTTCAATGGTGGGATTGGTGAGGACTGCTGATAAGGGTAATTCCTTACCAAAGTGCTGCCCAATTGAAGCTATTAAGTAGATTGCTGAAAGAGAATTTCCACCGATTTCAAAGAAGTTATCTTTAACACCTATTGGCTGAATGTTTAAAATTTCTGACCAGATTTTTGCCAGTTTCCCTTCGGTATCATTGCGCGGTGCGACAAATTCATTGTGTTGGCTGAAGCTAGAAAGTGTTGGCTTTGGCAAAGCGCGACGGTTGACTTTTCCACTAGGAGTTAAGGGTAATGCTTCTAAGATTACAAAAGCTATTGGCACCATGTAATCTTGTAACTTCTGTTTGAGGAAATCGCGCAGGGTGTCTGGAGTTGGTTCTTCCTGTTTAGTAGTAATATAAGCTACTATTTGTTTTTCTCCTGGTTGATCACTACGGGTAATGACAACTGTTTCTCGCACTTGTGGATGAGCAGATAAAGCGTTTTCTATATCCCCAAGTTCGATCCGAAAACCTCGAATTTTTACTTGATTGTCTATTCGACTAACGTATTCAATATTGCCATCATCCAGGTAACGAGCTAAATCTCCTGTCCTGTAAAAACAGGAACCTTGCGAGAAAGGATTAGCAATAAAGCGTTCAGCAGTGAGTTCAGGACGATTGAAGTAACCGCGTGCAACCCCAGCACCACCTATATACAATTCGCCCAAAACTCCGATGGGAACTGGTTGAAGATGGGAATCCAATATGTAAGTTTGTGTGTTGGCGATCGGACGACCGATGGAGACTAAAGCATGAGATAGTTTCGTAGCTTCTACTTGACAGACAGTTGACCAAATAGTCGTTTCAGTCGGTCCATACAAATTCCATACAGTATCACCTTTTTCTAATAAATGCTTTGCCAAGTCACTAGTTAAGCCTTCGCCACCGCAGAGAATTTTCAATTGAGGAGAACTAGTCCATCCAGCCGCAAGCAACATCCGCCAACTCGCTGGCGTGGCTTGCATAATCGTAGCACCAGAAGTATGAATTAGTTCTGTGAGTCGCCTGCCATCGCTAGCGACTTCTCGACTTGCTAATACCAACTTAGCACCCGTAATTAAAGGCAGATACAGCTCCAGGGCGGCAATATCAAATGATATTGTAGTCACTGCCAAAAGGACATCTGACTCTGCAATTCCAGGTTCATGCTGCATAGATTTTAAGAAATTGACCACAGCACCGTGAGGAATTTCTACTCCCTTAGGCTTACCAGTTGAGCCTGAAGTATAGATAACATAAGCCAGATTTTTAGCAGTTGCACATGGTGTAGGATTATCTTTGCTATGACTCGCAATCTTTTCCTTCTCTGTACGTAAACAGATGACTTTCCTATGTTCATCATCAGCAAATAATTTTTGATTATCAGTCAGCAACACTGGCACCTGAGAATCAGATAAGATTAATTCTAAGCGTTCTTGTGGAAAACCTGGGTCTAAAGGTAAGTAAGCTGCACCAGCTTTCAAGATACCCAAAAGTCCCACCAGCATCTCTAAAGAACGCTCAACGCAGATACCTACTAAAACCTCTGGTTTAACTCCCAGTGTTTGTAAGTAGTGCGCGAGTTGATTTGCTTTTCTGTTGAGTTCACCATAGGTAAGCTGTTCTTCTAGAAAAGAGACTGCAATCGCATCACTATTTCGCTCTACCTGTGCTTCTATTAATTGGTGGAGACATACACTCAAGTCATAATCAGTCCCAGTCGCATTCCACTCAACCAGTATTTTCTGTTGTTCCTTCTGACTCAGCAATGGTAACTGAGCTACTGGCTGTTCTGGATTTGATACAATACTTTCTAATAAATTCTGGAAATGTTCGCTTAGATGAGCGATCGTCGCTTCATCTAACAGATTGCTGTTGTACTTAAAGTAGCCTAAGCTAGATTCCGAAAGCTGAATCACTTCCAAGCTTAAATCAAATTCTACTTTTTGCTGGGGTAGTTCCCAGTATTCTAGTTCTAGATCGCCACAATTTGTCGGCTGTTTCTTAGCTACGCCCTCGAATAACTTTGATATATTTTCTAGAGTTTCTACATTCCGGTAAGTAAATGAAGCTTGACAAATAGGTGAATGACTTGAATTAGACTTTGACTGTAGTTGTCTTACCAATAAAGCAAACGGATAATCTTGATATTCCTTTATTTCTGAAACAGTATGACTGAGTTGATGGAGAAACTTCTTAAATGAAAGACTTTCCCAAATCAAATCCCGTGAAATAACTACGTTAGTAAAGTTGCCAACAACTCTTTCAAATTCTGGTCTATCTTGCTGATTTACTACCAAACCAACAAGAACATCTTTTTCACTTGTATAACGGTAAAGCAGAATTTTAAATGCTGTCAAAAGAAGGTTTTCTTGGCTGACATTTTCATCATTTGCCAGTTTTTTTAGTAATCCAGTTAGTCTGTTGTTTATGACAAAACTATAGAATGCTCCATTGTTATTTTTTAGAGGCTCTTGAGGTAATCTAGTCGGTAACTCTAGTAAAGGTAATTCTCCAGAAAACTGTTTTTCCCAATAATCTTTAAGTCTTTTTCCTTCGGAACTTTCTAGTAGATTAACTTGTTTTTTTACATATTCTTTATAGAAATATTGTGAAGACTCTAAAGTCTTAATATTCTTGTTTGAATCTAAAAAATTATTTTTTGATAAATAGAGTTGCAGAAAATCATCTACCAGTAGTAATAAAGAAGCCCAATCACTTGCCAAACTATGAACGATTAGCAAAAGAATATGCTCCGTAGCAGAACGACTAAACAAGCTTAGCCGAATCATCGGAGCTTTCTCTAAATTAAATGGATGTTTAGCGGACTGTAGTAAAGAGTTAGTTAACTCATGAAAATCCCAACTTGAAGCGTCTATCTCCTCTAAATTAGCTTCAACGTTATCATGTATTTCTTGAAAATTTTTCTTTTCCGACTCATGATAAGTCGTGCGCAAGATATCGTGACGGTCAATTATTGCTTGAAATGTTTTTTTGAGATCAGAAATACTGACAGGTGAATTAATTTTGAAAGCAAAACAAACTTTATCGTTTAGCTCTTCTGGCATGAAATGATGGCTAAACCAAATTTTATGCTGAACTTCCGAAAGAGGAAATGAGGCTTTCATATTCAATGATTGATTCATGGGTAGCTGCAAATCCAACGATTCTTTATTATGTTTATATATTTGAAAAAGTCGTTAATAAAGCTGGTTTCATATCGCGAATGTTGCACATATTCCCAAAAGCAGTCAGTATTTTTCGCTTCAGTTTAGTATTGAGTCTACTATGAGCAACTTGTAGGTTATCGATTACGAGAATATCGCCTTGCTTCCACTGAAATATGACTGCATTTTTCCATTCAGCTTGCCCCAACTCTTTCGCTTCTGCTTCCGTCATATTGGTGCTTTGACCATCTTTGTTCAAAAAATATGCGTTCAAGGTACTGGTTCGTTTTTGGGAACCATCAACAACAGTTGCTGTTGTTGTTGCTCTTTGTTGAATATTTTTGTACAATTTGGCTGGCAGCAAGTTGTAATAGAGCCTTTGTTTAAATGAATACCGTTGCCCAATATTTCGATACCATTCTCTACTAACTAAACAATCAACAATACTAAGGCCAAAGCAGAGTCTACTCGTTCTTGGGTGACTGAATAAGGGAATATAAGAACATTCAAAAGAAATAGAGCCATCCTCTTCCCAGTTAAAATCAAATCCTTGTTCCTGGAGAAGTTTGGTAATCTCCTCTGGCGAGAGATCCTCGAAGACCATTTCTAATAGATGGTTGGGAACATATCGCACAAACTGCTGAGGAAAGTTTCCAATTTTGTGCTGTAAGCTGGGAGATAAGTCATAAAATAGCTTTTCTGTATTGATGATGGGAGTCTCCCCATACAAGTCGGGCTGAACTTGACAAAAGAAAGCAAGTACGCCTGGTCGCACCGGCACCATATTGAGTTCATTGTGAGGAGCTATAATCACATCTGGTGGAGCTTCAGAAGAGGTGAAGACTTTCTCAGTTATTCGTACACGATGAGCGCTGCCAAAATGATAAACTGACTCCAGTTCGATATTCAATAGCTCTAGGGCTTTTTGAAATTGCTCTGCACCCTCAACCTCAAATCCCCGAAACAAAATCGCTCCGTATGTATCTAGTTGTTTATTGAACCACTGCGCACTTTCCTTGAGCAATGCTTTGAGAACTGCAAAGGATTTTTCTTTGACTGGCTCAATAACTAGAGGTAGTTCTTTTTCAGTACTGGCAACAGTTTTCTCATCATCCTGCAAAAACCGTAATCTCATATCTGAAGAAATTGAAATTGGGAGATTATAGATAGTATTCATAGAGTGAAAAAATGATATACTTAACTATCGACCAATAACCTTTCTCTTCCCCCATTCTGCAATCTCTCTACATAGCTGATTCTACCTCTTCTTTGATAGCAAATTCGCTAGATGAAGTTAGATATACCCCTGAAACAATCACAACAAAACTTATCAATGTAGACCAGTTGAGGCCTTCCGAAAAGATAACCCAAGCTTCTAGGGAGCTAAAGACGGGAACAAACAGATCGCATAAGGAGACAAATCCTGAAGATAACTTGTTGAGGCTATAGGCATAAAGTCCCAAGCCTAGTATTTGGCATATGAGGGCTAGCAAAATCGCGTAAAGCCACCCACCCAACGAATAGGGGAAAAGCCTATCTTCAGTGAGTAGAGCGATAGGCAAAAGTAACACCGAGCCGATCGCAGAACACCACGTCATGATTATTGTCGTACTCAATTGACTTCGTAGTTGTTCGACGATGAGTGGATAAAAACCAAGAAACACAGCTGATAGTAATGCCATTAGATCTCCTTGGAGTTTGTCACTCGTCAACGAGATATCATTGTATACTATAATACCAGCACCGACAATAGCTACAAACATACCGATAAGAAATTTACCATCAAAGCGCTTCCCAAAAATCAGCCGTCCTCCTAAGACGGTGAACAGTGGAGCCAAATAGTGCATGAGCGTAGCGTTAGCGACGTTGGTCTGAGTTAGTGACAAAGCCCACAGAGCAAGAGTAGCAAAAATTACAATCCCACCAGCAAGTAAGAGCAAAACTAGCCGGATTGGGTAAAGTTGTAGTTTTTCTGGTTGGCCATTAGATAGTCGCCGCCGCGCGGCTGCGAATCCATTCCACAGCACAAAGGCGACAGTAGAGATCCAAAAGCGATTAAAGATTGTAGCATTTGGACCGAGTTCGCTTTCACTCAAGCGGATCAGAATTGGTGAGAAAGATAAGGCTACTAAGCTGACTACCAATGAAGCAACTGCTGCGGTAGTTGGTGTTGCTAATAACTGTTCGTATGGGAATTTCAGTTTAGCTTTGAGCATCAATATTTTCCAATAACATGACTAGGTGTACTTATCTTTCTGACTACTTTGTTGCCTTCCTTAGTCAACTCAAGTAATACATGTATACTAATTATCCTCACATGTAGCTGTTATGTCAAAAAACTACGTTCACAAAAAATATATAAATATAAATACTTAACTAGGTATAAAGTGATTTGAGAGAATTGTTATCATAAAGCATCGCACAAAATTCAAATCATGCCAGGATATGTCTTGTAGCAAGCCAAAAGACATATCCATAATTTTTGCGGTGGATGTAAAACTTTGTTTGTATTTGCCCGAGGCTCAAGACAGCGTACTAAATTCCATCACCGTCAGGCTAGTTCCCGTGTAAATGACTTTTTCAAGTTGAAAGCCACTTGTTTCAAACAACTCCTTATATTCTTGTTCCGTGCGCCAGTAACCTCCAGGATTTGTCACCATCATCTGAACTGCGGCAAGGGCTGGGATAGTGCCGTCTGGATATTCTACTGGCGCACCACGAGGTGGAACAAGTGTCTGTAGAAGTATAACTTTACCTTCTTTTGGGAGAGCTTTTTTACACCCAGTTAGTACTTTGATTGTGTCTTGCGAACTGAATACGGAAAGAAAATACTTCATCACGATCGCATCTGCACCCTTTGGTATCTCCTCCAAGGCATTACCACCAATGACTTTCACTTGATTTTCGTCGAGTCCCTGCTTTGATAGGTAATCTGGTGCTGTCTCAACCTCATGCGGTAAATCAAACAATATACCTTTACAGCCAAATTTTTTGACAATATAGGCAATCAGTGCGCCTTGATTGCCTCCAACGTCCATAACTGTATCAAATTGACCGAAATCATACACCTCAAACAACGAATCAATTGCTTGATTCGTTAAAAAGCTCATGGCATTATTGAACAGATTTCTGCTATCGGGGTTTTCCGTCATGAAGAATTCGTAGAATTTCTTGCCATGTGCCCTCTCAAAAGCGACTTCCCCTGTTTTCAATGAGTCTCCTAATTCCCTCCAAGCATCCCACATACAGGGTTCTGTAATATGCATCAGGAAATGTCCAACAGAAGGTCCTGCATTTGTAATCAGTAGTTGGGAGAGTTCTGTTGCTGCAAATACACGTCCGGGCTTTTCTACGAACACCCCTAAATGAGCTAAAGCACGGAGAAGAACATAAAGAGTTTCTACTTTCGTAGAGGTTGCTTTTGCTATTGCTTCTACAGTCATTGATTCCGACTGTAAGAGGTTAGGTATACCTAAGTTTGTTGCTATATAAAGGCACTGGCTTTGCCAGTAACCATAGACCATTTGAGCAAGCTTCTTGGATGCTGAAGTAGTTCCTAACAAGTTCTATTTCTCCGTGTAAAATAGTAGACGCCAATTATTTTTTATTTAGTCCAGTCCAAAATTACCAAGCTAAAATTCTCTGACTCACCTGCTTTTATAAACATGTATAAACGTGTTGATTTCTTGGATAACTCCAAACACACTGCAAACTGAAACTAGTTTGTGTGGTACGAGCCGCGCCATGAACCGCAGTAAGATATTACGACTAGATATCATTAACATCCCAGTCGATAACAATGCCAACCCTACAGAAACAAGTACATTTGTCAAGTGACGTATCTTGCCTCTGACTACAATAGTGACAAGTTTTTGATGTATTGCGCTGATCAATTATATGAACAAAGTTTTTTGTTAAAACACGCTTGTATTTAAGTTACCTTCAGAAAAACCTCTAAAGAATATACATACCATAATTAGTGACAAGTGAAACAATCTAAGGCTATTTCATTTTCAGGAGTAGCACTTGATGACCGAATTTCGGATTAGACCGTTTGTAAGGATTCTTCTTAAAGCTCTTAACAGAGAAAAAAACCTCTTAAAATCTCACTTATGGAATCTTGTATAATTAACAGCTGTTACATTAACAACTTTCTTGCCTTAATTCAATCGCCACCTAATTCCACAAGTTTACCAATATTAAAATCAATCTTTGTCCAACCTTTGAGTTGCCGCAGATTTTTGAACAAAAGCAAGGGAATTTGCCAGTGGTGTAGCATCAGAAACGGCAGTGGATCATCCAGTTTGTAAACGGCATCAGTACCTCTTAAAAAATTGCGTATCCAAGTTCGCAATTGGGCAAAGGAACGAATACCAGTCAGTCGCCATAGTTCGTGATATGTCCAGTATGTCGGCTTACTGTTTGGCAGTGGTTGGAGAGGTTGAGTGAAGGGTTCTTCACTCAAATAAGCATCTGCCACTTGTGGGTGGTTGTAAAACATTGTAATTGCCGAATGCGCTCGGGGATTATATTCAATAGCGTAAACTGTCCCGTCTTGAGCTTGGATAAAATCAAAGGAAACTTGTCCAGTAATTCCCAGTTTTCCAACAAAATGCCTTACCCATTCTAGAATTTTCGGGTTTTCTACATTTTCGTAATTGACTTGAAAAGCTGAAGATTCTGCACAGCAGTGCAACCGTAATTCTCCATTTTTGACTGTGCTGTGAGTGCAAAATTCCTTGCCAGGAATAAACTCTTGCATAATCCAGGGTTTTTCTGGACTGATTGGCAAACTCCTGACAAATGCTGCTGTTTCCTCAGGGGTATCGCAAGGTAGCTTAGTTAAATCTAAGCGCCATACTGAGTCGTAAGGAATGCTTTTGAGAATATATTTGCGAGTTTCCCCAGAAAAATCAAAATTCAGAACTTGTTCAGGGTTGGTGATTTTGAAGGACTTGGGAACCGATAAGCCAAACGCTCTTGCTTTTTCACTGAAAGCAAACTTATCATCCTGCATTTGGGTGACATCAGCGTCAAAGTGAAAAACTTCGCAGTAGTGTGAGAGCGCAGGCTTTGCTAAAGACTCATAGTAACTCGCAACTGGACTCGTGACAGGAACATAGACATCAATGTTTTCTTTCTTAACAATGTCTAGTAAAGCTTGGATATAAGCTTCTGGGTCATACTGTGGGATAGGAGTTGTATAAAAGCGAGAAACTGCATCAGAAAACCGATGTCCCGATAACCAGTATTTGTGGGTTTCTATTAAAATAACTCTATGTCCCGCAGCGTGAAAACAACGGGCAAGCTGTAACGCCTTCGTCATTTTGGCACCGCTAATCAAGATATTTTTGCGGTTTGCAGCGACAACTGTCTGAGGACGAACAAGACGCCTTAAGCGATTCCAAAATAGAGATGCCAGAACTATAGCAGCGTTAATGGGCAACACTAAAAAAAGTATTGTCAAGGTCGCAAGGTTCTGGAATAAAGCTTTTACTTGTGCCACAAAAGAACTTGATGATGTTGCTTCTGTATTAGATTATAAGGGAAGAGATCGTGCCTCATAAATCGTGATTTATAATTCATAGTTTCGCAATTGAGAAAAATTGCAAGAGTACAAATTCAACTGTATGAAATTGTCTGCTAAGTAGCCATAACTCTACATTTATAAATCATTCACGCATTCGCGAATATCACAAATATGCCCTACGGGCACGAGGCTGCGCGAACAAAATAATAATATATAAATTTTAAATTTCCTCCTTCACCTATCATGGCTATAAGAGAAGGAGGTAAGAAACCAGAGTCATTGAAGAACTCAGAACTCAGAACTCACTACAGCTAAGAACTAACAAAAAGGGAACAGTATAAGTGCGGTTTTCGTGATTTGCAATTCTGAGTTCTGTGTACACAACAAGAGTGCAGGCTCAATGGATGACAATTACGGTAAGCGTCGAATAATCGTCAAGCCATCTCGCAGTGGCAACAATACCTGTTCCACACGCGAATCGGCGGCGACAACCTGGTTAAACTGAGCAATAGCCTCACCGTTGGGAGTGCGATTTTCTTCTGGAAGATAGACTTGCCCTTGAAGTAGAGTGTTGTCTACACAGATAAACCCTCCAGGAACGAGCAAATCTGTCTCCAACAAGGTTTGGAAGTACTTGACATACTCGCGTTTATCTGCGTCAATAAACACAAAATCAAATGACTGCCCTGCATCTGCCAGTTTCTGCAAAGTTGAGAGTGCTGGACCCACTTCGACGCGAATTTTTCCACCGTGGGGAGACTCCCGGAAAGCAGCTTGCGCGAACTCTGCGGTGTAAGGGTCAACTTCACAAGCGACCAGTTCTCCATCAGACGGTAAAGCTTCTGCGATCGCCAATGCAGAATAGCCAGTGAACATACCAACTTCCAACACTTTCTTAGCTTTGATCATGTGGGTAAACATCTTGAGCGTTTGCCCTTCCACATGTCCAGAAAGCATTTCCTGTTCTAGTTCTCGTACTGTCGCTCCCTCGTGGAACCTTTGATTCCAAGCTTCCTGAGCCGTTTTTTGAGCTAGCGCTGCTAAGGCTGGTGATTCACGGGTGGTACATTCTTCTAAATAGGGATCTAAACCTGCTGCCAAAAGCCATGCTTGATTGAGGTTAGCTTGTAGCTCATCAGCAGACATCTTATCAAGTGTCTGCAAAATGGTTTCTAGCTGCTTAGCTAAAATCCCCAATGGTGTAACAGGTCTAGCGGTTGGCTTTTCGACAACTTGCGACATTAGGCTTCACTCCCAACAAGTTCTGGGTTGTAAGCATCTGGGTAGAGTTCTACGCCATCGCCACCACGAGGGTAGCTTTCGCACAGATGCTTATGCTCTGATAACGCTGCAGCCAGTTCCTCACGAGTTAAATCATTGACAAAGAAGCAATCGCCAATTGGTCTAGGCATAGCGGCTCGTAGCAGACCGCCTCGTGTGCAGGTGATGGATTCGCTTCCACGCCATGCAAGCTCTTCGTCTAAGAGGGGATGATCCAGAGCAAGACCGATACGGCTCATCAGACTGAGAATGCGATCGCGATCTTCTTTGGTAATATAGCCTCGTCGTGCTGCAAGGGTGACAGAAAAAGCCATGTCAATATTGACTGCATGACCGTGGAAAATAGGCACACGAGGTGCAAGTTCTAGAGTCGGACTCCAAGTATGACCAAAAGCAATAACACGGTCTAGGTCTAACTCGTGTAGGTTAGGAACCTCCAACTCGAGCATACTTTTAATAGACTCGTAAGTGACCCGATGCGCCACTTCTTTGATTTCTGGTGTTGCGTTAATGTTGCCAAAGTGTGTGGAAAGCAGTTCTTCCCCATGCTTATCCAACAAATCAAAAACCTCTTTGTTGTTAACCACTGCAATTTTCACAAGTTCTGACATTCCATTGCGGACTTGCGCTGTTGGCAAAGTACCCAAAAACGAGAAATCCAGGAAAACCTTTTGCGAAGCGTGATAAGCACCAAGGCGATTTTTCAGCTTCTTGTGGTTCACTGCTACTTTGATAGCAACACTCGCATCAATCAAACCAATGAGAGTGGTAGGAATGCGAATGTAGTTGCTACTGCGCTGGTAAGCAGAACAGGCAAAACCTGCAACATCTGTAATCAGTCCACCACCAACTACTAACACTGGTTCCTTGCGAACCAGCTTGAATTCGGCCAACGCATCAATGACCTTCTCAAAAGACTCAATAGTCTTGTTTGGCTCAGTAATCGTGATCGGAAAAACCGTCAGGTCAATGTCGTAATATTTGAAATACTGCTCGATTTGACTGCCGCAATGCTTATTAACATTAGCATCTACAACAACCAAGCAGCGTCCAAATTTTTTATAGGTTTCTGCCAGTTGTGGATTTTCGATTGCAAAAACCCCATCAACATAGATGAGGCTGTACTCAATTTTTTCGTAAGCCTCTACATGAAAAGCAGTTTCAGTAGCTTCAAACTTTGCTTGGATGGTACTCATTATTTTTGACCTACAATGTTGACAATATCCCCCAAAAAAAATGGGAGACTATTCGCAAGACAGTATTTACCTCAGTACACCCAAGAACTACACCACTATCCATAAGCAAAGTGCCCAATGGACAAGAAGACTGGAGGCTAAAAAACTAGAAAAAATAAAGAACCCTCCGTCTTAAAAGGTTTTGAGCATACTTTAGTAAGGAACTTTAATTCAATTAGCTCACTTTTCAGCAAAATTGGCTGACATATGTTAGACTTCTACTTTTTGCAGAAAGATCCTAATGTCTCGCAGGGTTGATAGCTATCGAATGATCACCGTATTTTGACCTATATTCTCAAATTATCACATTTTATAAAAAAAACTTAAGTTTTATAATTTTCTTAGATTTTGTTCTTCCTTTGAGAATTTGAGTCTGGAATACCGACAACACATTGGCGAAATCAAATCGAAGTCTTTGATAAAAGAATACAAGCTGTTAGTACTAGCAACTGATTTACGCTTTCAAGTTTGGTAGTTTTTCCTTGCCAGTACAGAGCAATAAGCTCTTCACCGCACGAAGTACAATAACTTTTTATAATGCCTCGGTTTCATAAAGCTTCTATCTAAAGAATGAAATCAAATAGTTCACCTGAGTAAAGCCAGAAAAATAAGTGCTAAAAGAGCTTTTTTTGTACTTGAATTAACAAAATTCGCGTATTATTAACAGTAGACAAACTGTTAATAATATGGCTACATAACTAATCCAACTCTACTGGAAGCTCAACCCCCACTCACGATAGTCGGTTATCCCCCACTCTCTTATCCGTTATCTCGCTTAGGATTTAGCGACAATTTAAATAAGGTCGTTTCTATAAAAGCAAACTATGTTTCCGTTTCCTTTTCCTTTTTGGGACAACAACTGCTACGGTAGCGAACCCGTGTCTCGCAAAACTCGCTTAGAGCGTAAGCTGAAATTCCTCAAAACTATGCGAGATGATCTAGACACTAGACTCGCTGGTCTAAACGCTGCGATCAGTAGTGTCGAGCAGCAATTAAATCAGGAAAATGTCACTCAAGTCTAATAGAGTTGTAGTACTCAAGCTAGATATTGTTGCTCACACATAAGCTACTTGTCTGCTTCCCTAGCTTTGCTAGGGAACATCTACTTAAGAGGGTAGATAGCTACTGTGCTATGTATGAAAATTCTTTCATAAGTCAGAACTTATTTGTAGCCTAGAATTTGTATCCTAGAAATAGAGGCTTGATATTTTCTAGGTAAATGTATGATGACTGCGGTAACATTCAAGCAATTTATAGAAAAAAATCCAAAATGTCTTGAGTCACTGCCAAAAGCGTTGCAGGGCCTTTGGTATGATAAAAAAGGTGAGTGGGATACTGCACACGAAATAGTACAAGAAGACGCTAACGATGATGATAGTGCCTGGGTTCACGCCTACTTGCACCGCAAAGAGGGTGATTTGATCAATGCTCGTTATTGGTATAGACGTAGCGGTCAGTCAGAGTCAAAAGTAGAATTAGACCAGGAATGGGAGCAGATAGCTTCCAGTTTGCTGAGCAAGGTGAACCAAGCATGGATGCAAATGAACTGAAGCAGCGTTATGTAGCAGGAGAGAGAGATTTTCCAGCAGTGAAGCTTGTTAGAGCCAAGTTAATTCAAGCAATGCTCGCTGGAGTCAATTTATTTGCAGCGGATTTAAGCGGAGCAAACCTAGCTAAAGCTAAACTGTGGGGAGCAAACCTTGGGGCTGCTAACTTAGCTGGTGTCAACTTGACACGAGCTAACTTAAGCGGTGCCAACTTGCATGAAGCTAATCTTAGGGGAGCGAAGCTAAACTTTGCTAAGCTCTATGGAGCAAATTTGAGTGGGGCTTGGTACGACGATAGTACGCGTTTTTCTAGAGGTTTTGACCCCGTCAGTAGAAATATGCGAAAACTTTGACCAACATATATTTATTACTCGTAGTTTAAGCATAAATCTTGATTGAAGTTACGAAATACTCCCTATGGCTGATGTAAATGGCACTTGGCTTGGAACTTACTGGCAACAAGGAATTCCTACCCGTTTTGAAGTGACATTGATTCAAAGTGGTAACACATTGACTGGTAGGATTTTGGATGACAGCAATTTGGGAGAAGCCCAGCTTGCCGGTGAGGTAGTTGGGCGTCGTATCAGCTTTATCAAGCGCTACTTCACAACTTCACCTGATCCAATTACCTACGTCGGCACAATCTCAGAAAATGAAGATTATATGCAAGGACAGTGGAGTCTTAAACTTTGGGACTCTGGTCCTTGGGAAGCCCGACGCAGTGGAGAAACACTTTTGGCAGATTTACAAACTCGTATACAAAAAAAGGTTTCCTTAAGCAGTGTATAACCTGACAGGGATTTTCACAGAATCTAAACTAGGTTTGAGACAGGGAGTGACGAATTGCATTTTCAAATTAATTCTCCACGCAGAACGGTAA
Organism: Brasilonema octagenarum UFV-OR1; assembly: GCF_963888615.1. Classification (NCBI taxonomy): domain Bacteria; kingdom Bacillati; phylum Cyanobacteriota; class Cyanophyceae; order Nostocales; family Scytonemataceae; genus Brasilonema; species Brasilonema octagenarum. The sequence continues at coordinate 14,819 of NZ_CAWPKW010000161.1, forward strand.
CTGCTTGTCCACTTATATAGACACGAGAACCACCCTCATAACGCACCTTCAAGACACCGCCCCGACTAGACGCTTGATATGCTAAAAACTCATCTTTGCCAAGGCGATCGCGCCAAAACGGAGCCAGACAACAGTGAGCAGCCCCAGTCACTGGGTCTTCATTAATTCCCACTCCCGGAGCAAAAAAGCGAGAGACAAAATCGTATTCTGAGTCTTCGTGTGTTAAACTAGTAACAATAACCTTGGCAAGGGGTAACGCTTTGAGTAGCTGGAAGTTCGGCTGCATTTGTCGCACTAAATCTTCAGACTCGACCTCCACCAGATAACCCAAGGAATTTTTCATCACCGTTCTGATTGGAACACCCAAAGCTTCACCGAGTTCAGGAGGAGCGGCTATTTCTTCTGAATAATTTACAGGAAAATCGAGTTCAATCCAATTTCCATGCTTTTTAGCAATCAGCACTCCGCTCTTGGTGTGGAAACGAGCCACCTCATCTGGCAAAAGATGCCCCTGTGACCAAAGAACATGAGCGCTAGCTAGGGTAGCATGACCACATAATGGCACTTCTGTTGTAGGCGTAAACCAGCGCAGCGCAAAACCATCTTCCTGCCTCACCAAAAACGCAGTCTCAGATAAATTCATCTCTTGCGCCACCTTTTGCATCCAGTCCTCAGACTGGGGAGTAGGTAAAATGCAGACGGCAGCCGGGTTACCTGCAAAAGGTGTGTTGCTAAATGCATCTACTTGAGTAATAGTTTGTCCCATGTCTCGAATTTTTTTTAAATATAGTCTTGAAACTTAAGCCTTGTGGTGATAAATGGTCTAGTTGAGACCACACTCTTAACCAGGAAGTAATTGAGTTTCAACGGTGATAATATTCACTTTAGCTGGATTGACACTCCCCACCGCATGGCGGATGGGGATTCTTGGTTCGTCCAGCAACCGTAAACCTTCGTATCCAAATCATAGTCGCCGACTACTTTCTGGCAGTATCTAAACCAAATACCCGTCGTTGGTGACCAAGTATCGAGTCAGTTTACGAAAGACCTAGAGGGCATCTGTCCCCAAGCTTTCGAGTACTTTGCAGAGAGTGTCTTAGAATTCCGTTCCTCTCCTTTTCCTCGCGTTCCGGCGTGCCCCGCCGTACGCTGTGATTTTAAGTTGTTTTTTCTTCTAGGTTCACGCCAGGTCTGTTAGACAAGGACTGGGTTTTTAAAGTGGACTTTCCCTACCCACTGAGCATTACTACTTTACTAGCCAGTCGCTTGGAGTCACTCCAGAGTTTTCATTGTCGCGTGCTAGCGGTTTTTCAGCCTGTACTATATACTCTAATTATGGAGTATAATTTGGAGTACTTCAAGTGGCTAGACTGAAAAAAATACAATTCAACGTTACCGAGGAAGAGTATGAAATCCTCAAAAACTGTTCCGAAAGAAAAAACTTGTCAATGGCTGAAATCCTTAGAGACCATATCAAAACTCTCCGTGAATCAACACACAGATAGTTCGTTCCTCATGCATCTTGTGCTCTCTTTCCCCTGCGGGTAAATTAAGCACAGATACAATCGTCACTCACCGCCTTACATCCCCACCGCATGGCGGATGGGGTATTACGGCGAACTACGATAATGTTAGAAAATTTACTACAACGTATTGATTGTAACTTACTACATTAGGAACCCTTGGGGTTAGAATTTATCGAGATTTGAACACTAACTAAACACTCATGACTAACCCCAACCTCACCTCAGAATATAAATCCTTCGGTGGTAAACTCGGCTTCTATAGTCATCCCTCCTCTACCTGTAACGGGGAAATGCGCTTTGCTGTCTACCAACCACCGCAAGCCACCCAAAAACCAGTACCAGTTCTTTATTTCCTCTCTGGTTTGGCTTCCACAGAAGAAAACTTTATGATTAAAGCAGGGGCACAGCAATATGCGGCAAAATACGGTATCATGCTGGTTGCACCAGATACTAGTCCCCGCAACACTGGTATTCCTGGTGAGGATGACGACTCGGACTTTGGCACAGGTGCTGGCTTTTATGTGGATGCAACTGTTGAACCTTGGGCGTCTCACTACCGAATGTATAGTTATGTTGTGCAAGAATTGCCTGCTTTGATTGCCGAACATTTTCCTGCACAACCAGACAAACAAGGCATTTTCGGTCATTCAATGGGGGGACATGGTGCGCTTGTTTGCGCTTTGAGAAATCCTCAGCAATACAAATCAGTATCAGCTTTTGCGCCCATCGCCGCACCAATGCGCTGTTCTTGGGGTGAAAAGGCGTTTAGCCGATACCTTGGTGAGGATAAGGAAAGTTGGCGTGCTTACGATGCCAGTGAATTGGTCAGGCAAACAGAATACCACAGTCCCATTCTCATCGATCAAGGTACGGCTGATAAATTTCTTAGTCAGCAGTTGCTACCTGAGGTGTTTGAGCAAGTTTGTGCAGCAGTTAACCAGCCGCTCAACTTGCGTTATCAAGACGGCTATGACCACAGTTATTATTTCATCGCCAGTTTTATTGAGGATCACATCCGCCACCATGCGCTTTCATTAACGGTTTAGACACTCCTGGCTTGAGGAAATATAAATTTAAAGCGGTGGTGCTGGAAGCGGTCTGGCTGGGGCTGACATCGGATTAATCCCACCTTGCCCCACTTGAAACTGACTCATCATGTCGCGGTCTTCATGAACCATGTTGTGGCAATGGTACATAAATTTACCCGCAAAAGGTCTAAACCTCCCAATCACGCGTACTGTCTCGTTTTCACCAACGTAGAAGACATCCTTCAGGCCAACCTCATAAGGAAAAGGCGGTTGACCATTACGGTCAAGTATTCGAGCATCAATGAGGTGGAGGTGCATTGGATGAAACGAGAGATTTGCGGTGTTTCTAAATGTCCATATTTCCACATCTTCTAGTTGAGGATTTGCATCGACTCGATTTCGGTCCCACCCATTACCGTTGATCGCCCAAACTCCATCAGCTCTCTGCTGCACCGTGAAGTCGCGAGTTCGTACAGCTGAGGATTCTGGAATGGATTGAATATTGCGTAGTGTGCTAGGAACAACGCTGTCATCTGTTTCGGATCGCACTACATCAAAGCGCATAATTTTGTCTGTGTTGGCGAAAACAAGGTTATTTGGTAGTGGAAGATTTTGCAGTTCTACCTGAGTCCCCAAAGGATATCTGGAGAAATCGATAATTAAGTCATAGCGTTCTGCCGGAGCAAGACGTATGTTTTGAGTATTCACTGGTGCAGACATTAACCCACCATCAGTACCAATCACAGTCAACGCATCACCTGTACTCAGAGCAAGTCCATAAGAGCGGGAACTTGATGCGTTTAACACCCGGAAACGGTACTTGCGGTTGGCTACCTCCATACGGGGCCAAGGTACGCCGTTGACTACAATTGTGTCACCCATAACACTGGTCTGATTTCGATTATCAAAAATGAGTGAATTATCAGACGCAAATTGCCTATCCTGAATGATCAGAGGAATATCATAATTTCCTTTGGGAAGTGGCAACGCAAGTTCTTGATCATCTTGAACAATATACATTCCAGCTAACCCCATATACACATTTCTGGCAGTCTGAGCAAGCCCGTGGTCGTGGTACCAGAAATTAGCAGCTCGGGAGTTGGGATAAACGTAATCTTTGTAATACCCTGGAGAAATGAAATCCAAAGTGTAGCCATCGTACTGGGGCGAAGATGTCATTCCATGCAGGTGAACGCATGTATTCACATCAAGATTATTGATAAACCGTACAGTTGATACCCGGTTTGCACGCTGTTTTATTATGGGTCCGGGAAATATACCGTTATAACCCCAAACCTCGGTAGTGCGTCCAGGTAAAATGTCTACTTGACCCTTCTGCATCCTAATTTGGTAGTAGTCAGTTGTTGAATCGCTACGTACTGGATTCAACACTGGTGGTGTGCGAAAGGAAAGTGTAAATGGCGCGACTGTTCCACTAACTGTTTGAGTGTATCCTCGATATTGAAGTCCTACAGGAAGTAAAACGGTACCTCCCGCAAGCGCTACGATCTTCATTGCTTCACGTCTGCTGATTCTCTTCATAGTCAAACTTGTTTGCCGTAAAGTATAATTTAATATTTATAATACGTAGAATTATGCCTGACTCAAATTGATTCGGACAGTTACATCGTTGTAATCCTTGTCACCGCCATTAACCAGATCCTCAAAACCAAAAACGTTATCTCCCAACAAAGAAACATGATCCGTTTTGTCAGAATTAGCACCCAAGAATGAAAAATAAACTTGTGGGTCGTTATTGGAATTACTATCTAAGAGTGCATCAGGTTTCCCATTGACGATCATGAACGGGGCATACAGCGAACCACCATTGAAAATTCCAGTGAAATTTGCCGTCGCTTGGTTGTTTACCGTCAAGTCAATGCCAGGAACACGTCCCTTAACAGCAGCTTGTGCATAACCAGCATCTCCCGGACGCAGGTCAACTATACCGTCACCATTCGTATCAATACCACCCTTGTCATCTGCTATTTTGTAGAAACCAATAAAGTCACTAAAAGCAGCTTCTCTGTTGAGAACAAAATCAGCTTTGACTTGAGTGTTAACTTGTCGCAAGTCGATGAGTTGATCTTGCGGTTTTCCTTGCAGACTGCTACCTAAAGAAAATTCTTCATTTGTTGCTTTCACATTGATTCCCAAAGCATTGAAGTCACCATTTTGAGTTAATGGATCTTTCCAACCCAAAGAAAACTCTCCGTTGTTCAAGCTTTCGACTTTGAAATTTGCTGCAGATGGAAACACCACTTTTGTTGAAGAGGTATTATCAAACAATACTGAATCTGTGGTGCTGTCAGGTACTAAATAAAATCTCAAGTTGGCATTTGAGTCGAACGCCAATTTACGTGTCAGGTTAGTATCAAATCCACTTGGGGTATTAGCAAGAGCAGAGAAAATAACCTGAGATCGATTCAAGGCAGCTTCGCTGTAACCAGCGCTACCAGGGAGAATACCGTTGATTCGACCTTGTGCATCGTCAACGGTAAATACTCCTACTTCATTGACAAGTGAAGAACTATGATCTGTGAGCTTAACTGAAAGTTTGGTTTGACTGCTATTACCTTTAATGTTAAAAACATCAGAAGCAATTTGAGTTAACTGAGGAGTCGTTGGCGGCTGAGTAGTTACAGTAGAGTTATTGCCCGGATTAACGCCCGGATTGACGCCCGGATTGACGCCCGGATTAACGCCCGGATTGACGCTCTGATTGACGTTAATAGTGAACTGTTTGTCAAAGTAGAGTCCACCGTTGTCAGTAGTACGGGCGCGGATGTTGTAACTAGATTTGCTTACAAAGTTGGGGGAATTATTAATGAGTAGTTTGTCGCCATTAATAGTAAAGACGGCATTATCAGTATCGCCCGTCCCCGTCACTAAGGTGTAAGTGTGCTGGTCGTTTGTATCTGGATCTATGCTAGTGAAAAGGCCAATTTGTGTTGCCGCAGGCACCTTTTCATCTACGCTAGTAGCACTCAACGCCAAGTTTGTTGGGGCGTTGTTGGTAATAGTGTCGTAGAGGAAGATGTCACGGCTGTTATTAGTGTCTGGTGTTACTAAGTTGCTGGCATATGACTCATACGCGACATAACGTCCTGAACCGGAGATGACGGAGTTATAGGATAAGTCATTTCCTTGATTCTTTTGTGAATCTATAGAAACACGTTTGGTGGTGCGTGTTTGAGTGTCGTAAACAAAAATGTCGGCAGTGTTATTAGTGTCTGGTGCTACTAAGTTGTTGGCATATGAAGCATATGCCACATAACGTCCATCTGCCGAGATGCTGGGCGAGAAGGATTCGTTATTTCCCTGATTGCCCTGTGAATCTACGGAAATGCGGCTGGTGGTGCGTGTTTGGGTGTCATAGAGGAAGATGTCACCAGTGTCGTTAGTGTCTCCTGGCACCAAGTTGTTAGCATATGACTCAAATGCCAGATAACGTCCATCTGCCGAAATGACGGGCGAAAAAGATGCATTATTCCCTTGATTTCCCTGTGAATCTACGGGCACACGGCTAGTAGTGCGTGTTTGAGTGTTATAGAGGAAGACGTCACGAATGTTGTTTGTATCGTCAGGAACTAAGTTGCTAGCAAATGAATCAAACGCCACATAACGTCCATCTGCCGAAATGACAGGAAAGAAAGATGCATTATTTCCTTGATTTCCCTGTGAATCTACGGAAACGCGGCTGGTGATGCGTGTTTGAGTGTCATAGAGGAAGACGTCATTAAAGTCATTCGTGTCATCTGCTACTAGATTGCTGGCATATGACTCAAACGCCACATAACGTCCATCTCCCGAGATCGCAGGACGCCCATTAGCAGCGTTATTTTCTTCAACGCCGCCTGAACCTACAGAAACGCGGTTGGTAATACCTGTCTGAGTATCGTAGACAAAAATATCACTTAAGTTATTCGTGTCATCTGCTACTAAGTTGCTAGCATCAGACCGAAATGCTACATAACGCCCGGAAGTGGAGATGGCTGGGCTGAACGAGTTGTTATTTGTTTGGTTACCGCTTGCACCTACGGAGACGCGGCTAGGGTTTAACACCCCAGTAAATGCGAGTTGAGTTGCAACAGGAAATGCCAACGATATCGTCGTTTTCTGTGTACTTACTTCCAGTTTCCAGTTACCGCCTAAAGCTGGATTCCCTGTGGGGGTAGTGGAAGCAGCTATTTGTGCTCCCGTTTTTTGGCGCAATTTGGATATGAATTCGATGCCGATGTCTGTGGCTGCTATGTTGCAGCCATAGAGCAACAACGAGGGAGTAGAACCCTTTGGAAACCATTCCTCTAAGAGACTGGCGTAGAATTCTAGGGTTTTTAAGTTCAAGCAGCTATTGCCCAGATACAAGCATCCTGGTGAACCGTGTGAGACTATATGGACTGTGGTTACATCGTCTGCTCGCTGAGACAATGCAGCGGTGATTTGCTCGACACCATCCCATTCTGGGTGCAAAAGTATCACCTGTGTGCCTTTCTCCACTCCAAGCACTAGGGTTTGATAATCCGCTACGGCTGTGTCTATGAATACTAAGCTTCTAGAAAGAACACTGCTGGGCTGATTCTGCTGTGTTCCAATACTAAAACGATTATGTTTCTCAAGGATTTGTGTTTGAGTTGACTGCATGAGTTTTTGTTACAAACTATCACACTGTGTTTAAATTGTCACCAGATGTATTAAATTCAAAAGTTGATATAGCGTGCTTGAGTGTATAGTTTGCAGCGGTGGCTGCTGCTGCTCCAACAACTCGGGAACAACGCAAAGCCTCGGCTATACAAGTCAAGCCTGCTCTGGAGGCTTGACTTGTACAGCCCGTACATTGTAATGAATGTACGGGTGACAGCTACTGTTTAACTAAATGTATTGAATTATACGATTTATCCAAGCAATCTTTCAATTTCTCTGCCAGATCCCGTACATGGGGTTCCTCAAGCAGGGTAAGGTGAGATCCGGGAACATGATGGATATCAATTCCTCCAGCAACGATATCACCCCAGCCGAATTCAGGCTCATATTCTACACCTACAGCTTCGTCCCGATTCTTATCTTCAGTCCGCAAGAGGGTCATTCGACCTGGGTAAATTTGGAAGATATATTCGTTCTTAGCCTGCACGTTAGCGTCTATGATGCTTAAGTGCTTGTCAGTTTCTGGTAACTGATGCACTACATTCAAGTGACGCTTGTATCTTGCTTTGAGCTGATACGTACCCCACTCTCTCCAGCCCGCAAGCTTTTGCCAAAGGTAGGTAGGTCCTAGTTGTAAAACATTATTGAGATGCAAGAGAATTCGCTTATGAAATGGCAATCGTTTCTCATAACCCGGACGACAGGTATCCAACATAACTAGAAGATCTATTTTTTCACCTTGAGAGTGAAGTTGCTGAGCCATCTCCAAGACAATTGTACCCCCAAACGAGTAGCCAGCTAGAAAATAAGGACCATTGGGCTGAATGGTCTGGATTTCCTTAATGTAGTGCGCTGCCATATCTTCAACGCGGGTATAGGGAGGAAGTTTTCCATCTAGCCCTTGTGGTTGTAGCCCATAAAATGGTTGATCCGATCCTAGATGCATTGCCAAAGGGCGGTAACACAGAATTTCTCCACCAAGCGGATGAATGCAGAACAAAGGTGGTTTGGAACCCTTCGGTTGAATTTCTACCAGGGATGACCAAGAAGTTTTTGATTTTTCCTGATTACTGGATAGTAACTTAGCAAGAGCTTCCACTGTACCTGAAGTAAAAAGTGTCGCTAGGGGAATGGATGTGCCGCATTTCTTCTCTATTTGAGCGAATAAGCGTACAGCGAGTAAGGAATGCCCCCCCAGATCAAAGAAGTTATCCTTGACGTTAATGGGTTGAATCCCCAAAACTTCTTCCCAAATCTGTGTCAGCTGGCGTTCTATCTCATCGCGGGGAGCAACAAATGTTTCTTCCACCTCTTGCCTAACTTGCTCTGGCATTGGCAAAGCTCGACGATCTACTTTACCGTTAGGAGTCAGGGGTAGAGCGTCTAGGATCACAAAAGCTGAAGGAATCATATATTTGGGCAGCTTCTCCTTCAGAAAGCGCCGCAGTTCATCAGTTGTCTTGACTTGTTCCTGCTGTGGAACAACGTAAGCTACTAAGCGCTGATCACCAGGTTGGTCTTCACGGGCAATAACCACTACTTCCTCTACACTGGGGTGTTCACCTAACAGCGTCTCAATCTCTCTAAGTTCAATGCGTACTCCTCGGATCTTTACTTGACGATCCAAGCGACCAAGAATTTCTAGAGTACCATCTGGACGATAGCGTCCGCGATCGCCAGTGTAGTAAAGCAAATCTTGTTCGTTGTTGCCCAAGGGGTTCTTGACAAACCGAGAACGATTTTCTTCAGAGGCATTGATGTAACCTAAACTACGGAATGGTGTCCGTATAACAATCTGACCTGGTTCACAAATACCACACAGTTGATTATTTTGTGCTAAAACCAGTGCCTGGGTTTCTGGCTGTGGTGAACCAACAGGTTGTACTCCAGGCAGGACATCAGCAGTAACTCGGTAAAAGCACTTTGCCAAAGTTGTTTCTGTCGGTCCATAGAGATTGACAATTTCGCCTCCCTCTGGGAAAGTTTCCCTCCACCGATGTATGAGTGTATCCTTGAGAGGTTCTCCAGCAAAGAAGATACGTTTTAAGGCACGTAGAGAAACTCCCGGCGCTACATTGACTAACCACGATTGGGCAAGCGTTGGAACTGTGTGCAGCAGAGATATCTGCTCGCGTTCCAACCAACGTAGAATTCGCGTCGGTTCTAGTTCATCACCTTCTGCCGGCAGACAAAGAGTTGCTCCACTGGTCAAAGGTAGGAAGACATCTCTAAGGACGACATCAAAGGAAAGCCCTGTTAATTGGGCACTGCGGTCTTGCTGACCAACTGCAAAAGTTTGCCGCTGCCAGTTGAGAAAATGCGCCATCCCTTTGTGACACCCCAACACACCTTTAGGAATACCTGTGGTGCCGGAAGTAAAGAAAATATAAGCTGCATCGTCACCAGACAGTTGAGGTAGGTCAATTGCTCCACTGCTGTCCGTTTCGGAATTTATGGTTTTTCCTGTATCTGGATCTACGCAAATGATAGCTAGAGATTCCCATAACTCCTTGTGTTCTGAGCGCTCGTCACCAATGCACAATAGGTACTTAGCTTTGGTTTCCTCAAGCATGATTTGCTGTCGATGCACAGGAAGCTTCGGATCGATAGTCAGTAACACACCGCCACTCAAGAGTACGCCCATCATACTGGCAATCAGCCCAAAGCTGCGTGAGGCGAACACGGCGACGACCTCACCACGCTTAACCCCATGACTCAGCAGAACCTGTGCTAGGGCATGAGCGCTTGTGGACAATTCGTTGTAGTTCCAGGAGCGATCGCTTTGGCAGACTGCTGAGTGTTCTGGCGCAGAGTTTACCCAAGAGGTAAACATTGTAGTCACCAATTCGTACCGTGGTTCCGGCAAGGCTGCACTCAGTTCTGGAAGCAAAGGTCGAGATTCTGGTGTTACGAGGGAATATAATCCGATTTCGCTATCCGGAGTTGCAACGATCTGCTCAAGCAGATGCTGGAATTGATGCAGAAGGCAAGTCATGCGTGCAGCAGAAAATAAGACCTGCTGATACACCAGTTGCAAATTCAGCTCACCTGAGTGTTCCTCCACATACAAAGTCATGGAGAATTTTGACTCAGATTCGCTCAGTTCTAGCAAACTGAGGGTCAATCCAGGGAGTTCCAAAGCCGTCTGTGGAGTGTTGATGAAGTTGAACATGACATCGAACACTGGGTTTCGGCTCAAGTTACGTTCTGGATGCAGCTCTTCTACGAGCTTCTCGAAGGGTATCTCTTGGTGAGTATAAGCATCCAAAGCCACCTTACGAACTCGACCTAGCAATTCTAAGAAACTCGGGTTCCCCCCAAGGTTGCTACGCAGAGCGAGCGTATTCAGAAAACAGCCAATCAGCCCCTCAGTCTCGGTTTGGTTACGACCAGCGATTGGAGTCCCAACGATTATATCTTCCTGTACTGTATGGCGGTAGAGCAACGTCTTGAACGCCGCTAGTAGAGTCATGAACAAGGTAGTATCTGACCGCTGACTCAGTGCTTTGAGCGCCGAGGTGAGTTTCTTTGATAACACTAAAGATTGGCGTGCCCCTTGGTGGTTCTGGATTGTTGGTCGCGGTTTATCGGTTGGTAATTCTAAAGGTGTAGCACCCGCTAGCTGGTTTTTCCAATAGTTTAGCTGGGTGTCCAGTACTTGACCAGATAGCCATTGCCGTTGCCAAGCAGCAAAGTCAGCATACTGGATGGGCAATTTTGCCAGGGGATTTGGCTTGTCGTTCAAAAAGGCTTCGTAGACAGATGCTAACTGTTGGCACAGGATGCCCATTGACCAGCCATCAGAAGCGATGTGGTGCACAACCAACAAAAGTATATACTCTTGGTGGTCTATCCGTAGCAAGGTGGCTCGCAGCATCAAGTCAGATCTTAAGTCGAATGGGCGTTGCGCCTCATGCTTCAACAAACGCTGCACTTGTTGTTCTTGATTGCTTGCTTGCTCCTGTGTCAAGTCAATTATCTTGAGTTCTACTGACCTCGAAGAACTCATGATCTGCACTGGCTCACCATCCTCTGCGATAAAGTTAGTTCGCAGGACTTCGTGGTGGGCAGCGATCGCATCTAAAGACTGTTGCAATACACCGATATTGAGCTTACCCAGCAAGCGTTGTGCGAGCGGCATTAGATAAGCCGCGCTATTTGGCTCCATCTGGTCCAAAAACCATATTCTCTGCTGAGCAAAGGATAACGGAGCTGAGTGGCGATCTGCTAGTTGGGGAATGGTCTGCTGTTCTAGGACATCTGTACTCTGGTTCTGGGCGTTAGCCAAGCTTAACGAAGTAATGGCACTTGCTAAACCTGCAATAGTTGGTGTTTCAAACAGCAACTGTAATGGAATTTCCACATTCAGGTTTTGGCGTATCCGAGAAATCACTTGTGTTCCGAGTAGCGAATGTCCTCCCAACTCAAAGAAGTTGCTGTGAATGCTAACTTGTTCCAAACCCAGAATTTGCGCCCAAATAACAGCTAAAACTTCTTCAGTAGGAGTACGAGGTGCAACAAAGTTGCTGTTATCGAAATCTGATGTATCTGGTACACGTAAAGCGCGGCGATCTACTTTGCCATTAGGGTTTAATGGTATGACATCCAAAAAGACAAATGCTTTTGGCACCATGTACTCAGGTAGTTTTCCCTGTAAAAAGCCACGCAATTCACTTGAAGTTGGGGCAACTTGTTCTGGGTGTAGCACCACATAAGCCACGAGGCGTTTGTCGCCAGGAATATCCTCTCTTAGGATGACTAAATTCTGTTGTATTGCAGGATGTTCACCTAAGGTAGCTTCAATTTCTCCCAATTCAATGCGGAAGCCACGAATCTTCACTTGGTGGTCAATACGACCAAGGAATTCTATGTTTCCGTCGCTTAAGTAACGCGCTAAATCCCCAGTTTTATAAAGACGTGCACCTGGTGTGCTATTAAAGGGGTTGCGAATAAACTTTTCTGTCGTCAATTCGGGACGGTTGAGATAGCCTCGCGCCAACCCGACACCGCCAATGTGCAACTCACCCGATTGACCAACAGGCACAGGCTGTAAATTTTCATCTAATATATAAACTTGTACATTGGCAGTCGGGCGACCAATTGGAGCAATGGTGTAATTACTCCCACGCTGGCAAGTCCAAGAAGTTACATCGATGCAACCTTCAGTTGGACCATAGCAATTGAGCAAAACATTGTGCAAATTTAAACGCTCAACGAAGCGATCAATGAATTCGACTCCCAAACCTTCACCACCACTAGTGACGTGCCGCAGGCGAGTACAATTTTCAATTCCCTTTTACTCAAATAAAACGCGGATGATAGATGGTACTAACCCAGCGATAGTAATCTGCTGTTCGATAATCACCTTCACCAGGTAGGCAGGGTCTTGATGTCCACCGGGGCGAGCCATAACCAATTGTCCACCAAACGATAACGTCCAGAATATCTGCCAGACTGATGGATCGAAATTCAAAGAAAAGGTCTGTAAGACTTTGTCTTGTTCAGTTAATTGAAACGTTGTTTGCCGCCACCAGAGGTGATTGCAAACTCCACGGTGAGCAAGCATGACACCCTTAGGCTTGCCTGTAGAGCCAGAGGTGTAGATGATGTAAACTAAGTTATCAACTGTCACATCAGACACAGGGTTTTCTTCGCTGTGCTGGGCAATGAGTTCCCACTCAGAATCCAAACAAATGACTTGCGCTTCATGAGTCGGTAAGCTCTTGACCAATTTCTCTTGAGTAAGCAACACTTGTGTCTGAGTGTCCTCCAGCATAAACTCTAAGCGCTCTTGGGGATACTCTGGGTCCAGAGGCACATAAGCACCACCTGCCTTGAGAATTCCCAGTAGTCCTACGACCATTTCTAGGGAACGCTCGATATAAATCCCCACAAGTACATCCGGTCCTACGCCCAGAGTTTGTAGGTAGTGTGCCAATTGATTGGCGCGATTATTCAACTGTTGGTAAGTAAGTTGCTTGTCTTCAAAAACTACTGCCACAGCATCAGGCGTCTTCTCCACCTGCTGCTCAAATAATTTATGAATACACTGCTGTGGATAATCTACCTGAGTATTGTTCCACTCAACAAGTAACTGCTGTCGTTCATTTGGGGTGAGCAGTGGCAATTGGGTAATTTGCTGCTGTGGATCAGTCACAATTGCTTCGAGCAATGTCTGGAAATGCTCGCTCATCCGCACAATTGTGGCAGCATCAAACAAGTCAGTGTTGTATTCCCATAATCCCCGCAGTCCCTGTTCTGTTTCCTCAATTGATAAAGTTATATCAAACTGCGATGCCAAATGATCCACGTCTGTGGAAGTGATGCTCAGTCCTGGCAACTCCAATGTTTGTGTAGGAACATTCTGCAGAACAAACATCACTTGGAACAGAGGGTGATAACTTAGTGATCTCTCTGGTTGTAGTTGTTCTACGAGCTTTTCAAACGGCAAGTCTTGGTGAGCATAAGCGGACATCGCCATTGAACGTACCCTTTGCAACAGTTCCCGAAAATTGGGGTTGCCAGACATATCGGTGCGTAGAACCAGGGTATTGACAAAAAATCCAATTAACCCTTCTATTTCCTCGCGATTTCGCCCCGCAATCGGAGACCCGACTAAAATATCTTCTTGTCTGCTATAGCGGTACAGCAAGGTCTGGAACGCCGCCAACAATGTCATGAACAACGTCACACCTTCTTGCCGTGACAGTCCATGCAGTGCTTGCGATAAACTCTGGGGTATTAGAAAAAATTGCCTGGCACCTCGGTAAGACTGAACTGGTGGTCGTGGTCTATCTGTGGGTAGTTCCAGTACTGGGGTTGCACCCGCTAACTGCTGTTTCCAATAGTTGAGTTGCTTTTGCAGCACGTCACCAGAGAGCCACTCGCGTTGCCAAACTGCAAAGTCGGCATACTGAATGGGTAATTCTGGCAATGGATTAGACAAGCCGTCCTTGAACGCTTGGTAAAGCGTTGTCAACTCGTCATATAAAATGCTCATCGACCAACCATCGGTGGCAATGTGGTGCAAAAGCAACAGCAAGATATTCTCTTGTGGCGATCGCTGTATCAAGCACGCACGCACCATCAAGTCTGATGTTAAATTGAAGGGGCGCAGCGCTTCATTTTGTAGCAGTTGTTGTACAACACTGGTGTCTTCAGTCAGCGACTCATCGATCAGGTTGATCACCTTCAGTTCCACTGCCCGAGGAGCGCCGATAACCTGCACAGGATTGCCATCTTGGGCGATAAAGTTGGTTCGGAGGATTTCGTGGTGAGCAACAATTGCATCTAATGACTGTTGCAAGACATCCACGTTCAAGTCGCCTTGCAACTGCATTGCCTCAACAATGTTATATGCTGCACTGTCTGGTTCTAACTGTGCCAAAAACCACAGTTGTTGCTGCACATAGGATAAGGGGGCTGACTGTCGATTGGCAACTCGGGTAATAGTCTGGTGTTCCTCTGTACCCTGGTTTTGACTTTGGGTAATGGCAGTTGCTAAGTCGGCGATCGTTGGTGTTTCAAACAGCAACTGTATGGGCATTTCTACACCTAACGCTTGGCGTACCCGAGAAATGACTTGTGTCGCCAGCAGAGAATGTCCGCCCAATTCAAAGAAGTTGTCATGGATGCCTACGCGCTCCAGACCCAATACTTGCGCCCAAATAGCGGCTAAAATCTCTTCCGTAGAATTACGAGGTGCAACAAAGTTGTTGTCACTAATGAAATGGGATGTATCTGGTGCAGGTAAAGCGCGGCGGTCTATCTTACCATTAGGTGTTAATGGCAGTGTATCCAAGAACACAAATGCTGTGGGCACCATGTAATCGAGTAGCTGCTCCTTCAAAAAGCGGCGCAGTTCACTCGGACTAGCAGGAATATGCTCCTGTTTCACCACCACATATGCCACGAGCCGCTTGTCTCCAGGAACGTCTTCACGGGCAATGACGACAGCTTGCAGAACAGATGGGTGTTGTCGCAGTACAACCTCTATCTCTCCCAATTCAATCCTAAATCCACGTATTTTTACCTGATGATCGATACGTCCTACGTACTCAACATTACCATCATGTAAAAACCGAGCTAAGTCTCCTGTCTTGTACAGTCGTGATCCTTGTTCCTGACTAAAGGGGTTGCGGATAAATTTTTCCTGTGTCAACTCTGGGCGGTTGAGATAACCTCGCGCTAGCCCATCACCGCCGATGTGCAGTTCCCCAGGCACGCCAATGGGCACTGGTTGCAGATGAGAGTCGAGCAGATAAATTTGCGTGTTGGCGATCGGGCGTCCAATGGGGATTGAGGTTTGAGATAATTGTGTTGCTCCTACTTCAAAGACGGTTGACCAAATCGTCGTCTCCGTAGGACCGTACATATTCCAAATCGCAGCCCCTGTTGCTAATAATTGCTGCGCCAAATCACTAGGTAAGGCTTCACCGCCGCAGAGAATTTTCAAACCAGGAACACCACCCCATCCAGCAGCCAGCAACATCCGCCAAGTGGCTGGGGTAGCTTGCATCACTGTCGCACCACCCGCAGCGATTTGCTTGCTCAGCAATCTGCCATCGCTTGCTACTTCCCGCGTCACCAAATGAACACGCGCACCTGTTATTAAAGGCAAATAAAGTTCCAAGGCGGCAATGTCAAATGATATTGTTGTGACTGCTATGACGATATCCGCTGGTGTTAATCCAGGTTGGCGCTGCATGGATGTTAAGAAATTGACCACAGCACCGTGCGGAATTTGCACTCCTTTGGGCTTGCCAGTCGAGCCGGATGTATAAATAACGTACGCTAGATGCTCGACGGTAGAATACGGTGCAGGATTTTGTGTACTAGCAGTCACAATGCTTTCCCAGTCTGTGTCTATACAAACGACTTGAAACTTATGGGATATCGCATCTTCCTTAACTTTTTTGTTAGAGGAGAGTTCGGGAGAACTCATTTTTTGTGAAGAATCAGTTAGCAGCACTGATACCTGAGCATCCGACAAAATGTAATCTAGGCGCTCTTGAGGATATGCCGGATCTAGAGGTACGTATGCTCCACCAGCTTTGAGAATCGCGAGTAGTCCTACCACCATGAAAAGCGATCGCTCTACACAAATTCCCACAAGGGCATCTGGTTTGACTCCTAGCTGCCTGAGATAATGCGCTAGTTGATTTGCCTGTTGGTTGAGCTGCTTGTAGGTTAGTTGTTCGTTACCAAAGACAACTGCGACTGCATCTGGTGTCTGTTCTACCTGAGCCTCAAACAATTGATGGATGCAAAGTTGTTCTGGGTAATTTGCCTGAGTATTATTCCACGCCAGCAATAACTGCTGTTCTTGAACAGTTAGCAATGGTAATTCTGCAATCGAGCGATTAGGATCAGCAACAATTCCCTCTAGCAATCTGTGGAAATGCCCATTCAGCCGAGTTATCGTGGCATCATCAAATAACTGGGCGTTGTATTCCCACTCTCCTTGGAATCCTTGTTCTGTCTCCTCCATTAACAAGGTCAAATCTAACTTGGATGTAACCTTATCTAATTCAGAGGGTGTGATGGTCAATCCGGATAAATCCAATGTTTGTTTGGGTGTATTCTCCAAAACAAACATCACCTGGAACAGAGGGTGATAGGAAAGCGATGCTGCAAACCGCGACGCAGGCGAACGCTCTGCTTGCAGTTGTTCTACTAGCTCTTCAAACGGCAAGTCTTGGTTAGCGTAGGCGGACGTTGCCATCGCTCGCACCCTTTGCAACAGTTCCTGAAAACTCGGGTTGCCAGACACATCTGTGCGTATAACCAAGGTATTGACAAAAGATCCAATTAGCCCTTCTATCTCAGCAGAATTTCGCCCTGAAATCGGAGAACCAATCAAAATGTCTTCCTGTCCACTGTAGCGGTACAGTAGAGTCCCAAATGCCGCCAGCAATGTCATGAACAGTGTCACATCTTCTTGTTGTGACAGTGTCTGTAATGCTTTTGATAAACTCTTGGGTAGTAAAAAAGATTGTTTTGCACTTCGGTAACTTTGTACGGGTAGTCGCGCTCTATCCGTGGGCAATTCCAGTACTGGAGGAGCACCTGCTAGCTGCTGCTTCCAATAGTTAAGTTGCTCTTTTTCAAGGTCATTTGTTTGAGTACCATGGCAGTCCTCAACATCGGTTAAGCTAGCTGCCTGAATATTTGACTGAAGGTATAAATTTTTGTTTGTTAACTGCATAAACACCTTGTAAAGAAAATTACTCTATTAATTTCTCGGCTTGGTTACCAACTTTCATCACTAAAAACGAGTGATGCAAATTTACGACAGACAATATTGATCTTATTGATTAAGTTGGTGAATTAATCATTTCTGTAGAGGAACAACTTAGCTTATGAATGAGCAATTTCTAAATTCATAAACTTTTCTTCTTGCAGTTGCTCTTGTGCTAACTCCAATAGTTGACGAGCAGTCTTTAACTTGTTTTCATCTTTGATTTTCTGGTTAAACTGCTGTGAATAACCCGATTCAATATTTTGTAAATAAGCTTGGAGATATTTAATACGCAAGCGCGGATCTTCATCTTGAAGAAACAGAATATCCGATTCAACCATATAGCGAATAACAAACATGGGAACGGAGCTTTGAAATGGGCGGAAGTTTGGGTTGTGTGCACCAGGCACTTGGTTGAGCTTATGAAATTCCCCTATCATCAGTCCTGACTCAACAAAAAAACGCTTAAGTTTTTTGTGATTCTCGTCAATTATTTTAGGAGCTTCTTCTATATCGATATCAGGCACAATGATTAACAGTGTTTTCCTTAAAGCAGCTACCCCCTGTCGTGGTTCTTGCTCAAGGAAGATATCTCGACAGCGTAGAACATTCTCAAAAAATTGCTCAGGAGCCACATTTTTAGCACGTATAACTGTCAGGGACATAACGTTTGCTCTAATTGAGTGAGGCACAAAAGGGCAAACAGGACCGAGTCTACCTAAATCAGGGTGAGCTTTTCCAACAAAATTTTCAACCCACTGCATGCTTTTAATTAAGTAGGGAAGGTCTTGTTGAAGCTGATTAATATCAGTAGGTGTGTAGAGTTGCATTTTTACTACTTTAGAAAAACTTACTTATGAATAAAGGAACACAATTTAACCTATACAAAATGAAGCTAGTTATAGCTAATGACGCAAAAGCTATACTTATTTTTGATAGGAGATTTATCCCTTAGCTAGCACTCAGCTAAAAGATGGATAATTCTGACTGCAAAAAGATGCTTGGTTTAGGGGTTCTCAAGTAAGCTCACAAACTGAATTTACTTGTATGTAGTAGATGCCTTTGTCTTGACTGTGGAAGTTTAGAAAGTTTCTTAAGGTGGATGCAGTATTATTGTTTTGAGAGCAGGATAGGTGTTCTTTACTGAACTACCTATTGATTATTAAAACTCCACATACTAGAAAAGCATATCAAATCAACTGTAAAGTTTATGTTTTAATAGCAATCACAATTATGATATTTCAGTGTAGGGTAATTCTGCTTAGGAATGATATTGGGGACGTATAATCTTCACAAGTTACAGTTTCAGAATTATTACAATGCATCACCACCCAGTGTAGGATTGGAACTGAGACTACTTTTGCCTATCAAACCGCAAAACTCTTATTCACAGAGATTTTCCTCATTTATAGGCATACTCTAATTCCCAAGTGTAAGATACTTGCTACACAAAGGCTGTAACCTGAAAAATAGAATTTTTTCTAAACTTCGGTGTGGGATCAAACAACTTTCTGTGGACAAAAAGGTTTTCGTATAGTCTATTGATAAATCAATAATAAAATCCTATTCTTACGCTACCTTTTGGGAGAGAAATTTAATTCATCCCGTAACCATAGAAACTATCGCTCTTGCTGTGTTTTATGGTTGAGGTAAATCGAAGTCCTTAGTCAGATCTCAAACATGGCAATCTAGAACACCGATTCACTAATCCCAAAAACCCGGTTTCTGTTACTGGGAAGACCGAAGTTTCGTTAACTCAACAAGAAAAAACCGGGTTTTTTAGTCACAATTATGAATACTGAATCGGTGTTCTAGCGTGACTAATAACTAAGACCCTCTGCACATAAGTGAAGGGTTATTCATGAGAACAGCACTATCGAAGAGGACACTTGGTGACTATCTGTCCCTGTTGCAGAAGGAACCGGGCTTTCTCACCGGGAAATATAATAAAAAATACATTGTGTAAATTAGTTAAAAAATCAGTCAGTCTCAACTGTAGCAAAAAGTACTGTAAATTTGCAGTCGTAAAATGTATAAATAAAAACATTTTGTTTATCTTCATTTTGTATCTTGAAGCTTTTTTGCAATAAATAATACATTATACGGCAGTTAAGACAACATTATACGGCAGTTAAGACAATACTGGTAGTAAAAATTTTTATTATGCTGAATTAACTAGCCAACATTGAACTATTCGCCAAGCACAACGTATTTTATTAAACCAGCTTGATAGAGTTTTTTCTTTGTTTGTATGAAACGGTCCTGCCTGTTTCTCTGACAATAGGCGATTTCACTAAGTATTTTTTCCTAAAAAAAGAGGGGTTTTAGTAAAACAATTGCCCTTTTTTCAAAAAAAATCCTGAAATCTATATAAATTAATGGTTTCATCTATCCACTTCTGGCTATGACACTTTAGAATGATTCATTGAAAAGTCGAATCTACAGCGATTACAGCCTTTGTGAGCATAAATACTCAAAAATCCGACTTTTGTAAATCTCTGAACAGAGATTTAAGTAACGATGCATCAAAAATGCATCTGTACACAATCTCAAGTAAACCTCAAGGAGTTTGACATGAATAAAGGTGAATTGGTTGATGCCGTAGCTGAAAAGGCAAGTGTTACCAAAAAGCAAGTTGATGCCGTTTTAACTGCAGCTTTGGAAACGATTATCGAAGCTGTTTCCTCTGGCGATAAAGTTACGTTGGTAGGATTCGGCTCATTTGAATCACGGGAACGTAAAGCCCGTGAAGGTCGTAACCCCAAAACCAATGAAAAGATGGAAATTCCAGCGACAAAGGTTCCTGCCTTCTCTGCTGGAAAACTCTTTAGAGAAAAGGTTGCACCCCCAAAATCTTAGATTCTCATCTAGGTCACCCTTTTTCTATGCGGCAACCAGCACACGGGGGAAATCTAGCCTGGGCAGCAGCACTAGCTGGCTGTCCCCCAAGTGCTATTCTGGATTTTTCTGCAAGCATTAGCCCTTTGGGACCACCAAAAAGCGCAATAGCGGCAATTGAGTCCCAATTGGATCATCTCAGGCATTATCCAGACCCGGATTATGGTGAACTCAGACTTGCTCTGAGTCACTTTCATCAACTACCCCCTGAATGGATTTTGCCGGGGAACGGCTCGGCAGAATTACTTTCTCTGGCAGGTCGGGATTTAGCACAGTTAGCTGCAACAGCTTTGATAACTCCAGCCTTTGGCGATTATTACAGGGCGCTGGCTGCATACCACGCTAAGGTATTGGAGTTTTCTTTGTTAGTTTTTCGGACTTTGTCATTAATTTTTGACAAAGTTGAAAACACAAAGGATAAGGGACTATTGCTGAATAACCCCCATAACCCAACGGGGGTGTTATTTTCACGAGAAGCCATTTTGCCGTACCTAGAGAAATTCGCTTTGGTGGTAGTAGATGAAGCCTTTATGGATTTTCTGCCCCCAGGACAGGAACAAAGTTTGATAGAAGTTGTGCAGGAATATCCAAACTTAGTGATTTTGCGATCGCTGACCAAGTTCTACAGTTTGCCTGGTTTGCGACTAGGATATGCGATCGCCCATCCTGAGCGTTTGCGGCGCTGGCAGTCCTGGCGCGACCCCTGGCCCGTAAATACCCTAGCAGCAGCGGCAGCAGTCGCTGTGGTCCAGGATAAGGAGTTTCAGGAGCAGACTTGGGCATGGCTGCCACCAGCACGAAACCAACTCTTCGCTGGTTTAGCTTCAATGCCCGGATTACAACCTCTAGAAAGTGCTGCTAATTTTTTACTCGTTGAATCACAGCAATCGAGTTCGCAATTGCAGCAAAATTTACTACAGCATCACCAAATTTTCATTCGTGATTGTCTGAGTTTTCCTGAACTTGGCGACAGATATTTCCGGGTAGCTGTACGCTCTTGGTCAGATAACCAGCGCTTACTAGAAGCACTGTCATTAGTCATTAATCATTAGTCATCAAAGACGAAGCACAATTAAAAAGAAAGCCAAACCCGTGCCGCAGGCATAAAGCTTCGGATAAAGGTAGGACAATTGACAAAGGACTAGGGACAAATCACGTGACTATTGACTACGATGTAGTGATTATTGGCGGCAGTTTAGCGGGACGCTACGCTGCCCTTACTGCTTCTCAACTAAGAGCCAAGGTTGCCTTGGTAGAACCAATAACAAACGGTGCATTTACCAAAGTTAACGCACCATTAGAGTTTATTTATCACCATGCTCTAAACCACACCAGTAACCTTAGCAAGCAAATAGGTGACGCAGCACTATTTGGGTTTCATACCTCGTGTGCTAATACTCTAGAAAAATGCCAAATTTCTGTAGATACGCCTCAGACAATGCTGTATGCTCATAGCATTGTTTCCAATCTCCAAGAGCAGAATTCACTTGCCGTTCTGGCTGCCCAAGGCGTGGATGTTATCGTAGGTAATGGTCAATTTCAATCGTCGCCCCATCTTTCATTTGCCGTTGATACTCGCTTACTACACGCACGCACTTATTTACTTGCAACGGGTTCAAGCCCAGCAATTCCAGAAATTGAAGGATTGCAAAAAACTGGTTTTCTGACAATACCTCAAGTTTGGCAATCTCTGAGCAGTTCTACATCGCCTAAACAGTGGGTCATTCTTGGTGGTGTTCCCCAAAGCATCGAACTCGCTCAAACTTTGGCGCGATTTGGTTACGATGTGACGCTGATTATCGAACATCCCAATCTTGTTCCTAATATTGACTCAGAAATGGCTCAATTGCTTTGTAGTTTGTTAGAAGCAGAAGGTGTACGCGTCTTTATTAAAACGTCAATCACTCACGTGAGAAGAATTGAGGATAAAAAATGGCTTCAAGTGGGAGATAAGGCAATTGAAACTGATGAAATCGTAGTAGCAACTGCACAACAGCCAAATATACAATCCTTAAATTTAGCTGCGGTAGATGTGAAATGGAATCAGCGTCGTTTACTGGTGAATGAAAAACTACAAACGACAAATCCGCGTATCTGGGCTTGTGGTGATGTTATTGGTGGCTTTGAACTCGCCAATATAGCTAATTACGAAGCAAGAATAGCTCTGCAAAATGCGCTCTTTTTCCCGAGGTTGAAAGTTAATTATCGGCATATTCCTTGGGCAGTCTTTACTAACCCGATGTTTGCACAAGTCGGTTTAACAGAGGCGCAAGCTAAACACCAATACAGTCCTGATGAAGTTATGGTTTTACAACAGTTTTTTAAAACACTCTTTGCTGCCCAAATCCAAGACGAAACCACGGGTCTCTGTAAACTCATTGTCTTACGTAATGGTGAAATTTTAGGAGCTTCGATTTTAGGTGCACAAGCAACAGAGTTAATTAATGTTATTGCAATGGCGATCGCCCAAACAAGAAAAGTCAATAGTCTAGCTGATTTAGCTCCTCTGTGTCCCAGTTTCTCAGAGATTTTTGAGCAAATTATACAGACGTGGAAACAGCAAAAATTAAATGGCAACATTGCTTGGCAAGACTGTCTGGAAAGCTTTTTTCAATTCCGACGGAATTGGAATTTCTAAACTTTAATAGAGCTAATGAACTATATGCAAATCAATATGATGCAATTTTTAGGCGATTGGTTGACTATCTTTACAGCTGGGTGTTTAGTGATTATGAGTCCTAGACCAAACTTTGTCTTAACACTCCGCAATAGCCTAGCTCATTCCAGACAAGCCGGAATCTACACAGCGTTGGGAGTAACTGCTGGCGACCTCATTCATGTCATCTGCTGGTTAATCGGTAGCGGCAATCAAACGTCGATTTTTGTCAATTTCAGATTGGTTTGAGCGAATTATGGGCGCAGTTCTCATTTTCTTCGCTCTGCGTCTGGCACTTGCTAAAGACACGATTAATTGGTTTAGCAGCGTTTTATCCACCACAGTAGTATTAATAATACGTTAAAATAGCTGCAACAATCGTTTACAACTCTTAAAAAGAAAGTAATAAGTTTTAGAGTAGCCAACCGCTACGCTGGTTTATATACTTCTATCTGCATTAAGTAGAAAAATGGCTGGATTTGGCGTAAAAAACCAATATTTTGGTGACATAAGTTTACCTAAGCACCCTCATGGACAGTAATTAATGGGATTTTGCCCATTAAGCAAAAAGTAGAAGCGGTTAAAACCACCACTCTAAACAGCAAAAAACTGTCCTCCCCATTTGACTAATCTACTGGAATGAGTACCAATAAAAGAAGTTCCACTTGCCTAAAAAAGGAGAATAGGGGCTTGGCAATCAATCGCTGGAAACAGGATCTCAAAAATGACCTCATTGCTGGGTTGTTGGTTGTGATTCCCCTGGCAACTACCATTTGGCTTACAATAACTGTTGCAACTTGGGTCGTCAACTTTCTCACCCAGATTCCCAAACAACTGAATCCGTTTGGTGGAATGCATCCCATTTTGGTCAATCTACTGAATCTCTTGGTGGGACTGATGGTGCCACTGCTGAGTATACTGCTGATTGGCTTGATGGCTCGGAATATTGCGGGGCAGTGGTTGCTAAATGTGGGTGAGCGGCTATTACAGGCAATTCCCTTTGCAGGACAGGTTTACAAAGCTCTCAAGCAACTTTTAGAAACACTCTTAAAAGACAGCAATGGCAAATTTCGCCGTGTTGTTTTAGTAGAATACCCTCGACGGGGAATGTGGGCGATCGCCTTCGTAACAGGTATGATCAGCAGCGAAATCCAAACTCAGATGTCTTGCCCAGTATTGAGCGTTTTCATCCCAACAACTCCCAATCCCGCCACTGGATGGTATGCAGTTGTTCCAGAAGAGGAAGTCGTCAACCTGTCATTATCAATTGAAGATGCATTTAAAATCATAGTCTCCGGTGGCATTGTTGCTCCCAATACCTCCCCGACGACCTTGGCTATCCCCAAAGAACGCAAACTAGAAATGCCACCCAAAGAAGCAAAGCGGCAGATTCTTCCTCTCGAAGAAACTTAAAATCAGTAGTCATTAGTCACTAGTTATTAGTCATTAGACCTCTCCAAAAATGGCTATGAAACCAATACCCCGCGCTTGCACTAAAAATCATTTTTGGAGAGTTCTATTAGTTAAAAATTATTCTCCCTCACTCCCTCACTCCCTCACTCCCCGACTCCCTTTATCCCCTTCTCCCTAACTCACTTTTATGCAAGAGCGTAAACCTCGTCAAATTTCTCGTGAATTGGCTCTTTTAAGCCTCAGCCAACTGCCAATCAACCCAAAGAAATTAGACAAGATACCACCAGAACAACTGGTATCAAAGTTAGTCCTAGCAGCAGTACGTACGCTGCGATCCGAAGTCCAAGATACTCTAGACAATGCTGCAGGCGAACTGCAACGCAGTAATGATCGGCTTCTGAGTAGCCAAACACGCGCCAGTGACCTAAATACTGCTAGAACAATGCTCAAAGAAGCTGTTGTATACACGCAAACAGCCATCAACAAGTTAGCTGCGACTATCGAATTTCCTGAACTCATTCAACTGGCTAATCAAGATAAAGAAGTCCGCGAGTACGCTAAAGAGATTATCATTGCTGTCAGTGAAAACCGAAACACCATAGACGAGGAAATTTCCACTGCTTTAGTAGATTGGCAAGTAACTCGCCTTGCCCACATTGACCGAGATATACTCCGAATCGCTGTAGCAGAAATGAAGTATCTTCAAGTTCCCGACAGTATCGCAATTAACGAAGCTGTAGAGCTTACTAAACGATACAGTGAAGAAGAGAGCCATCGATTTATTAATGGTGTTCTGCGCCGAGTAACTGAGCAAAAAAAGGTACCAACGAGTCCGTAGCCAAAAGCTTTATCGTTAAGAAGAACACAGAACACAGAACACAGAATATACGCATAAATAAAAAGCGTAGCGTTGCAACCTGCGCATGCCAGGGATTTAACAAGGAACAAATTTTGTTCTCCATGAAGAATACATTTGGCTGATCGCATTGGATCAAAAAATTAGTGAGCCTTATAAAATCCTCGTTACACCGACCAACCCATGAAAGTTTAATATTGCTGAGTTCTGATAACTGTGTTCTGAGTTCTTTTTTGGTAATGTAGTCATGTCGAACATGATTACATCCTTCCTAAAGAATCCTGTTGTTATGAGAAGCGGAAGTGTCAAAATTTAGATAAAAGCTTATAGTTTCATAACACGTTATCTGCAATGGTCTTCAATTGGTTCCGCCGTCAACATAACGAGCCTTCTGCTACTCCCTCGCAACAGAAACAGGAACAAACCCCTGCTGCAAAACAACCTGAACCCCAAAGCGCCGAAACGTCAACAGCAGAAACTGCACCCGAAGTAGCCACGGATCTGCTGGCTTACGCCAAAGCAGCATACAAGAATATTCAGCAAAGGCAACAAACCGAACCAGCAGAAACTCCTGTAACTGAGGTCACAGCCGACGTAGTACCACCAGCACAAACAGAAACGGCACGACCACAACCAGTAGAAGAAATACAGTCCTCAGAAGAAGCTGATGTGACTGCGACTGAAACCACGCCAGAAGAACCAGAAGGTACAGAGGAACTCAGCACAGCGCCAGCGGTAGCAGAAATTGCCGAAGAACCAGATGCTGAAAGTGTGACAACAGAAAGTGTCGCTTTACCAGAAGCCACCGAACCACCGACAAGACAAGAAGTCACTCAGCCAACAGCACCCACAACTTTATCATTTTTAGAAAGGGCAGCGGCAGAACGACAAGCAAAGCAGGAAAGATTGATAGCCACCGCCATTGAAGTGACAAAACCAGAGGTGGTACAGCCAAGTGCCCAAACAACTACTGCACAAGGTACAGAAGAAATCACTGGATTTGATTTTGATGAAGGGTTCTTGTGGTCAACAGAAGTTCTTGCTGCACAAGGTAGACGTCCTGAAGATATTTCTTTTGAAGAAATCAGTTGGTTGAAAAAGCTGCGCCAAGGCTTAGACAAAACTCGTCGTAACATCGTTAATCAACTCAAGTCAATTGTTGGGCAGGGACCACTCAACCAAGCAGCAGTGACGGAGATTGAGGCATTGCTTTTGCAAGCTGATGTTGGTGTCGAAGCAACAGATTACATCATCACTACTTTACAGAACAAGCTTCGTCAAGAAGTTCTGCCAGCAGAGGAGGCGATCGCCTACCTCAAAAAAATCTTGCGAGATATGCTGGATGCACCAGTGAAAAAATCTCACAAGCCAATCTTTGTCCCAGAAAAAGAAACTCTCAATGTTTGGTTAATCACTGGGGTTAATGGCGCTGGTAAAACGACCACCATCGGTAAAATTGCCCACCTTGCCCAGAAATCCGGCTATAAATGCTTGATTGGTGCAGCAGATACCTTCCGGGCCGCAGCCGTAGAACAGGTCAAGATTTGGGGACAAAGAAGTGGTGTGCAAGTCATTTTCAATCCTGCTAAAAATGCAGATCCCGCAGCAGTTGTGTTTGACGCCATCTCTGCTGCTACAGCACGAGAAACAGAATTACTTTTGGTGGATACCGCAGGACGACTACAAAATAAGAAAAATTTGATGGACGAACTCAGTAAAATCCGCCGCATCATTGATAAAAAAGCCCCCAATGCTAAAATAGAGTCCCTTTTGGTTTTAGATGCAACTCTAGGTCAAAATGGATTACGCCAAGCTGAAATCTTTTCTCAAGCGGCACAACTGAGTGGTGTTGTTTTGACTAAGCTTGATAGCACTGCCAAAGGAGGGGTTGCTCTTGCCGTTGTGCAGCAGTTAGGCTTACCTATTCGCTTTATCGGTGCTGGAGAAGGAATTGAAGACTTGCGTCCTTTTTCTAGCTACGAGTTTGTGGAAGCACTTTTGAATGGTTAGCCTCAATGGTTTTAGACCACTCCTGTCACGATCCAAAGATTATCTATTGACAACGCCAAGGGCAAAGGGTGTCTACAGGACATAGTCGCCAAGAACATCAAGGAAAAGATAGGTAATTTTGTACCTGGAAGGGGTAGTTAACAAAGTCGGCGTAAGTACCCCTCAGACTGCGGAGTTTACGGACACACACATCAAGCCTGCCTCCGCAGGCTTTGTTCGTATCGCCACACGATGCGTGCCTGTAAGCTTGTCCGAACCATATTATTTTTGAGATCTTTTTTTGTCAAAGTTTCCTGACTTAGAGTTTTTAAATATTCTCTAGTGGTAAATTAAAGATTTGAAGAGCAATAGTTAAACAACGGTTCTCCGACTTGAGGAAACTGCCCGTGTCTACGGATAGGAGCCTCTAGGCTTTCGGTTTCAATGTTTATCAGCTAATAGATGCCTTAGACAGTGAAACACAAGTAGATTTTTTGAAACGTAATGGTTAACTTTTCTCAATAAAATGTTTATGTCTAAAGAGGTATGACCAAATGAATAAAAATTGATAAAATTAAACCCCTATTACACATATGCTACAGAAAACTGTTTTGGCGAATCGTTTTTTGCGAAAAAGACTTAACTCTAAATTGAAATATTAAGTTAAAGAAGCACATGAAATATGAAAGACTTTTAAAATTTCCACTCTACGTTTTTCTACTCTTGCTAAACCGATAATCTTGTCACAAGATGGTTTAGCTCTTAAA
Source organism: Brasilonema octagenarum UFV-OR1 (assembly GCF_963888615.1). NCBI lineage: Bacteria > Bacillati > Cyanobacteriota > Cyanophyceae > Nostocales > Scytonemataceae > Brasilonema > Brasilonema octagenarum. Next base: position 42,836 of record NZ_CAWPKW010000161.1, read on the forward strand.
ACAAGAAAGTATTAAAGGAATCTAATCCTTGCTGATGTAAATCACAATGGTAACTGTGCCTCAACCACCGTCTCAACCTACTGATAGTAACAGTCGTACCCCGATAACGGAGGTCACACCAGTTGTGGCACTCAAAGAACTCGTGGCACGGTTACACCGAGAACAAAAAAAAATTCAAGATTTACTCAGTTCTTTGGGATTTGCTCTACGAAGCTTCAATAATTTGAATCAGTTCTTGGAACTGATTCCGTTGATGGCAACAAGAGTCACTGATGCAGATGGTAGCGCCTTATTTGTATACAAACCGAATGGTCAAGTCAGATTAGAGCAGTTACATTGGCAAGATAGTCACCAGCGTAAGAATATCCGCAAGGCACTAGAAACAGCAACCAGTCAAATCCTATGTATACCCAACAATACCCAGCCTTTAGCAATAATGTCGGGTATTTTGGATGATTATATGCACCGTAGCTTAGGACCAGGTATACAAGTTTTTGGTACAGCTATTCTGGTTAAGCATACAGAACGGGGATGGCTCTATGTCTTAAGCCGCGATCCAGAATATACTTGGACAGAAACCAGACAAAAGTTAGTTCGCCTAGTGGCAGATCAAACCGCAGTCGCAATAGAAAATGATGAACTTGCTGTGGAACTCAGGAAAAAAGAACGCCTAGATCAAGAACTAGAAATTGGTGCAGAAATTCAAAGGCGGCTTCTGCCACGTCAGTGCCCTACAATTCCAGGTGTTGCTATTGCCGCACGGTGTAAACCTGCTAATCGTGTTGGCGGAGACTATTACGACTTTATCCCCACAAAACACAACCAAATTCAACTAAATAACAAAGAGAGTTTAGATGCAGATGGTCGTTGGGGTTTGGTGATTGGTGATGTGATGGGCAAAGGAGTTCCAGCCGGACTGATTATGACCATGATGCGGGGAATGCTGCGGGGAGAAGTGCTACACGGTCATTCTCCTCAACGAATTCTGCAAAACTTGAATCAAGTCATGTACGCGGATTTGGAAAATTCTCACCGATTTATCACTCTATTTTACTCAGAATATAACCCTCAAAGCCGGATTTTGTCCTACAGCAATGCAGCGCACAATCCTCCTCTATGGTGGCATGCAACAACCAGAACAATCACGCGTCTAGATACTTTTGGAATGCTGATTGGTTTAGATGCCAATAGCCAGTACGAAGATGCCCAAGTAGAATTAGAGTTTGGAGATATCATTCTTTACTACACAGATGGCTTGACTGATGCAGCAGCAGCAAGTGGCGATCGCTATGATGAAGAAAACCTGATTACGATATTTAACTACGCTTGTAGAATTTGTAATGGACCCCAGGAAATACTAGATTACCTGTTTGACCAAGTGCAACAATTCATCGGTGCCGATAAGCAAAACACCGATGATATGACATTAGTTGTGCTGCAAATTAATAGTTAGTCGTTAGTTGTTAGCAAGCTGGCGCTTAACAACCGTGGGCTAAAAGCCAAATCTCGTATCTAACTACTTGACAAATAATCTAAAAACTGCTCAGGCACTAACCTCAACTCTTTTGACTGGAAACGGTTTATATCTACCCACAAAGCAGTTTTTTGTCGCTCACCTTCAGAAAAAACTAACTTTTCAGTTTCATAAAATTTGGCATCAACAAAGTCGCTTTCAAAAAGTTGAATAATTTCGTGACCTGGTTGACCATTGAAAGTGAAGATGTTTTCCAAACAACCCAAGTAACGAATATTTGTTAATTCTGCTTGGATCTCTTCTTGGAATTCTCGTTTGAGAGCATCTTTACTTGTTTCACCAAACTCAACTCCACCACCCATTGCGCGGTAAAAAGTTTGTTGCTTGACTGGATCGTAGCCAACAGATACGAAGATACGTATGCCTTTGCCCAGCTTGGCATACTGAGCATCGCGAATCAGTCCCAAAGCGATGATACGAATTTCCCCTGGCTTATGCATTTTCGTTGCTAGTTATCGTAAATAAATGAAGGACGGCTTTCGCTCTCTTCAATGGGCCAATCTTCATTTTCGCCGCCGATGTACAATTGCTCAATGGTGACATATTCCTCACTGAGCTGCTTAAGGGCGTTAATGATAAGATCGAGAGCGATCGCATCAGAAGTTCCCAAGTCAAACCAGCAACGCGCCCATGTCCCCTCATACTCAAACTCACCCATATTGTGCATCAGCGCCAGCAAACTTTTATCATATCCTTGTGAGTCGTAATTCATGTAGCTCAGTTCTAGTCCAGTTTCCTGTACCTGGAGATTTTCGGCATTAAATGCACCCAATTTACCCAAATAAAACCAGGAATTGAAAACCTCTTCTACATATTGTTTTTCTTGTTGAGAAGGAATCGTGCTGAACTCCAACCAAATCCATAAATCAAAAGGGTTAATTTCGCGAAATAGTACCTGCATTTTGTTGAAAGACTAAATTTAGATCACTTTTTTCAAATCTAATTGTAAAAGAGTAGAAGGTACAAAAAGTGTGCTTTCCTAATCGAGAAGTGGGAAAGCAAGAAAAGTGCTTCGGTTACAGGCCCAGAAATAACTCCCTTCCTCCCTTCCTCTTCTTGTCACCTCATCTCCTACTTACCAAAAGTACTCAGATTTTCCGCAGCCTTACGTCGTTCACGTTCAATTTGTCGTGTCACATCATCTGGGAGTTGAGACTTCTTAGTTAAGGCTGTATCAAAATTCTTAATCGCCTCCTGCATAAGTTGCGAGTTTTTGTCTTTATTCGCTTTTTCCCTAAGAATTTGAGCCTTAAGATAATACAACTCTGGGTTATCTGTTGTCACCTTTAAAGCACGATTAGCATAGTCTAGTGCCTGAGAGTACTGTTTTAAATCCCGATAAGCAAGAGCGATACCCCGATCTACCAAATACTGGGGGGCTGCATTTTTTTCTAGCTTTTGAACTGCTTGTTCTGGGTTAGCAAAGGGCAAATTGACAGCTAGCAGTAAATCCATGTACCCTTTGATCAAATTGAGTTCTGGATCGTTAGGAGAAACTGCTTCAGCTTTGTCCAAATATTGATAGACTTGCTGTAGTCTAGTCAGGGCTTGTGGTGCACCCTTGACTGTTCCCTCACGTTGTATAATCGCAGATCCCTCTAAAAATAAACCAACAGCAGCATACAAATTTCCGCGCAAGGGATCACTAGAAATTAAATTTTGTGCTGTTTCTGATGTTTTTTTGCTGTAAGTGTCTAGTGCCGCCAAATCCTTATTCGTATATGCTAAAGATGCTTTCATAGCATAGGCTAAAGGTTCCTTTGGCTCTGTAGATAATGCTTCTTGTAAGTAACGATCTCCTGCTTGATAGTTTCCCTGTTGGAAAATGGCTTTGAATGCTGCTTCTGTTTTGTTGCCAATGTTACGAGGCTCTTTCATCCGAAAGGGATCTGCAGCCCAAGAAGGATTTGCCCAGATGTTCAGTGCAATGGTAGCTGAAAAAGCCACTATAATAGAGCGATAAAATTTGGCGGGTACAACTTTTTGCAAACCTGGAAACCGTGCATTCATTTTCTTTGTCAGTATATTTACAACTTTAATTTGTTTTTTAGATGACTTTTCACTCTCTGAACGTGGATCTGTTTGAGCCAGAATTTTGTATACTGTTTGACTTCGGTAATTTTTCTAAGTTCCCAAGCGTGTGTATTGGCTATTTTTCAAGAGTGATTTTGCGACAATGAACGGAAGTAGGGGTGACGGTTTTCGCCGTTTGCGTGGCTCTATTCTAACGAGTGACACGTAACTTTGGCTCAAAAGCATGTTTCTTGCTGCAAGATTGACGTTGCCAGCGTCTTGAATCCTTGTAAATTTTTCGGAATTCTACAGTAGCTGGCAGTGTAGTTAATAGGTATGTTGCTGACTTTTTGGTAAACTTAACAAATGCTCTATCTGAGAAACCTCATTTATCATCCCACGGCTTGCCCAACAGCTATTCTCAAATCAATCAACTTGGAATTACCATCCCAACAACTGGGTTTAATTATTGGACCGAGTGGTTCAGGTAAAAGTACATTACTCGAAATTTTGTCTGGACTTGCCGAACCAACATCAGGTTCACTCTTTTGGCGCGAACAAGAACTGACCGCTGAGCAGATGCGACAATTGGCTGGCTTGGTGTTTCAGTTTCCTGAGAGGCATTTTTGCGGCGGTACTATTTTAGAAGAATTGCGCTTGGGACATCCAGAGTTAGGTAAAGAGCGAGTTACGCAAGCACTTGAAGAAGTAGGTTTAGAGCATTTATCACTTAGCACATCACCTCATGCTTTGAGTGGAGGTCAGCAGCGGCGTTTAGCTTTGGCGGTGCAGTTGATTCGCCAGCCACATCTATTATTATTAGACGAACCCACAGCGGGCTTGGATTGGTCAATGCGTCGGCAACTGGTAAATTTATTAGCGAAACTGAAAAAAAATTGGACACTGCTGGTTGTGACACACGACGCAGGGGATTTGTTGCCAATAGCAGACCGTTGTTGGACTCTCAATCACGGTGAACTCAAATCAGTTGATCCTCTCACATTGGGTGCAGCGAAAGAAGCTCAACCAGCAGTGTAATATACCAGTGGGGATGAGGAACAAAGCGAGCAGAGGATCTTGTGCAGGAGGAGAATAATTCTTGACTAATGACTGAATTGACTGATGTGCAATTGTGCTTCCCCATGATCTGGAATCCAGGCTAACCACTCTTGACTTGAAACGTGGCACAGTAGCAGTGCTTCGTCAAAACTGTAGGGGTTGGGAAGTTCCAACAGCTTTACCCAACTATAAGCCTGGAAATCCTCTGGAGATTCTGTGGAGAAGCACTTGTTTAACCAATTTAGATTGTGCCAGGAGCTTTCTATGGCATGATCTGATTTACTTGAATCTAATTTCATGGCTCTGCTTAGCCTTCGCTAATGGACTAAGACAAAATTATTTCTGTAACTAAGAATACAAAATAACTCCTATTTTTGAAAAGCGAGTGTTTTATAACTTTACATTTGTCAGTTGCAAGTGTTTGGTTGTGTTGCGAGCTACTTCGGGTGAGACTTTGTGAACGGTAGACTAATAACTGAATCACATTACCCGGTTAGAAATCCCATAAGATTATGACAACAACTCCTTTACCATCACTGCGCGAGCAACAACATCCGCTGATTCGTAAACTAGCAGATTGTATAGAAGCAGTGTGGCATAAGCACTTGGACTTATCGCCTTATCATTTGCCTAATGAATTTGGGTATGTGGAAGGTCGGCTAGAAGGTGAGAAGCTGACGATTGAAAACCAGTGCTACCAAACACCCCAGTTCCGGAAAATGCACCTGGAACTGGCAAAGGTAGGAAATATGCTGGATATATTGCATTGCGTTATGTTTCCCCGTCCAGAGTATGAACTGCCAATGTTTGGTTGTGATTTAGTTGGGGCTAGGGGTCAAATAAGTGCGGCGATCGCAGACCTTTCTCCAGTCAACTCCCAGTACACTCTCCCAAAATCATATACTTCTGCACTGGCTGCACTCCCTCAATTGAACTTTTCCCACCCGCGAGAATTACCTGAGTGGGGAGATATTTTTTCAGACTTTTGCGTCTTCGTTCGTCTGAGTTCTCCCGAAGAAGAAAATCTATTTCTCTCTCGCACTCGGGAATTTTTAGAAATACATTGCATGCAAGCCAGGGCATCCCAACCCCTTCCATCAGAACAGGCGATCCTAAGTCTGGCTGGACAACGTAACTACTGCACAAAACAGCAGCAAAACGATAAAACCCGTCGCGTACTGGAAAAAGCTTTTGGTTCAGATTGGGCAGAACAATATATGACGACAGTTCTATTTGATATACCAAGTGAATCATCTGTGGTTTAGTAGAAATGATAGATTATGGCTTGTCGGGTAAGGTTGCTTTAGTTACTGGGGTCAGCCGACACATGGGAATTGGTGCAGCGATCGCCCGTTCACTTGCTGCATCTGGTGCTAATGTTTTCATAACTTACTATCGACCATACGACAAGCTGATGCCTTGGGGTAGTAAACTCACTGAGGCGGAAGAAATCGTTGAATCACTGAAATTGCACCTGGTAAAAGCTGCGGGGCTTGAGGCTAACCTAGCTGAGCCTTTGGTACCCAAAAACCTGTTTGATTTTGTTGAGGAAACTCTTGGGCATGTGGATATTCTGGTTAATAATGCTGTCCATGATCAACAAGCAGATATCCACTCTTTGACAGCTGAATTGCTAGATGTTCATTACGCTGTCAACGTGCGCGGTACTACACTATTGTGCGCCGAGTTTGCCAAACGCCATGATGGAAGACCAGGAGGACGAATTATCAATCTAACTTCTGGTCAAAGTCTAGCACCAATGCCTGAAAACCTACCATATGCCATTACCAAAGGAGCAGTAGAGGCACTGACTTTGAGTTTAAGTGCTAGCTTGGCAAGCAAAGGCATTACTGTCAATGCTGTAGACCCAGGACCAACAGATACGGGCTGGATGAGCAACGAAATCCGTTCCATGCTTGAGAGCAAGGCACCTTTTGGTCGCGTTAGTACACCAGAAGACGCCGCACGTATCGTGTTATTTCTCGCCTCGTCGCAAGGACAATGGATAACAGGGCAGATTATTCGTTCTAGAGGCGGACAGTAAAATCATAAATGTATAGATAGTCCAGTCAGAGAAAAAAACTTTCAGAATTTCAAACCATAGCCCACAAAGTTTAGTCTTAAAGGTTCAACTGTAGGTTCTGCTACGTTTTCCAGCAATTTACAAATGTAGAATTCATTTAACTTAAGCAAAATCGAGTCAAAAAATCGTTCAATGTAACCTTCATTTTCAAACAGCTTGTCTATGATGTTCTGAGTTAAGTTGAAATGAGCTGCCGTTAACTCAAGCCAATCAACTTACCTTGTTAATCATACTTTTTTTCTCAAATACAATGCAGTTGTTACCCAGTTTTGTTTGCTATCTATTCAGATAGACAAACCAAACTGTTGTAACTGTGTTAGGACTTACGCAAGAATTAGTCGTGAAATTCTTATTCCTATCCTAAGGAAAACCCTATGCCTGCGGCACGGGTGGGGCTAATACGGGTATGTCTATGGCGCTTCGCCACGGCTATCGCAGCGTCTCCGTAGTACGACACGGCTTCGCTGTGCTTTGTGGTATGCCCTAAGGGTTACGCTGCGCGATACGCGTAGCGTCAAGCCTCCGGCTTATCGCGCAGGGTGTCCAAAAAGGACATAGATCTTAGCGTCTGTGCAGAAGATAGGTTTTTTCATTATTTGACTGAATTCAATTGCGCCTAACTCGCTTTTTTAGTTTGTATATGCAACATTCCAACTAATGGGCAATATCATGTCAAGGGTGAGTGATAACTCAAGCGTAAGGGAGCAGTTTTTTGAGAATGATAAACCACAGATTTGGTGGTTAATTGCTGTAACCTTGCCAGTCATAGTTGCTACTGGAGTCCTAAGCATAGCCAAAATGGAGCAAGTGAAAAAGTTCAATCCGCCCGTATCCAGTGCGCCAATCACAAGTGTAAATGCTTTAGGACGTTTGGAACCTCAAGGGGAAGTTTTTAAACTGTCTGCACCAGTGGGAGTCCAAGGAACGTCGCGAGTAGAACAAGTTTTTGTCAAAGAAGGAGAGCAAGTTAAAAAAAATCAAATCATTGCTATTTTGGATAACTTTTCCAGTAGCCAAGCCGCAATGGAAGAAGCTAAGGCAAAAGTCCAAGAAGCCCGTGCCAATTTAGCAAATGTCAAAGCAGGTTCACCAAGAGAGATTGAGGCTCAAAGAGCTGTTATTGCTCGCTTGGAAGCACAATTACGTGGGGAACTAGATGCTCAACAAGCAGCAATTAATCGCCTGCAAGCAGAGTTAGGCGGGGAAAAAACAGTCTTACAAGCAACAATTAATCGTATCCAAGCTCAAGTCCAAGGGCAAAGGGATGCTTTCCAAGCTACGGTTTCGCGTATACGAGCTGAACAACGTAATGCCGAAGTCGATGCTCAACGCTATCAGATGTTATACAAAGAAGGTGCAATTTCTCAGCAGGAACGTGATAGAAGGCAATTAGGTGCAGAAACTTCGACTCAGCAACTTGTAGAAGCCCAGGCAAACCAAAGGCAAACAGTTGCAACTTTGCGACAACAACTTGCTGAAGCTAGAGCCAATCAAGTAAAAACCATAGCAACTTTGCAACAGCAACTGGTTGAAGCTAGAGTCAACCGGAACAAAATTCTCGCAACTTTGCAAAAACAAATTGATGAGGAAAGAGCCAAATTTAACAGACTCAAAGATATTCGTCCCATTGATTTGCTAGTTGCACAAGCACAAGTTAGTAATGCGATCGCTGCACTAAAAAAAGCACAAGCTCAATTGAATTTAAGCTATATCAAAGCACCAATTTCTGGCGAAATTATTAAACTTCATACGAAAGCTGGAGAGAGCATCAATACAAATGGTATTGCTGAGATTGGACGGACTGATCAGATGGTAGTCATAGCTGAAGTTCCCGAAGACAGTATTAGTAAGGTGCGCCTTGGTCAACGAGCTGTAATAACCAGTGATAATGGTGCTTTTGGCGGAGGATTACAAGGAACTGTTGCTGAAATTGGTAGGCAAATTGGCAAAAAAGATGTGTTAAATACAGATCCAGCCGCAGATGTTGATGCCAGAGTAGTAGAAGTTAAAATTGTCCTGACTCCACAAGATAGTAAAAAAGTGACAGGCTTAACTTACGCCAAGGTGGTTGTTGAAATTAATCTTTGACAACTCAACTCTTCATGCGCTAATAACTAACAACCGAGGACAAAAGATAATGACAAAGATTCCTCTAGCTTGGTTACAACTGAAGCGAGAAAAAACTCGTTTAGCTGTAGCTCTGGCTGGAATTGCCTTTGCTGATATTTTAATGTTTATGCAGCTTGGTTTCCGGGATTCTCTATATTTTAGTAACGTTCGTTTTCATACGAGTTTACAAGCTGACATTGTTCTGATCAATAATCAATCTAATGCTTTGCTTTCCATGAAGACTTTTTCTCAGAGGCGTTTATACAAAGCATTAGATTTACAGGCAGTGCAAAGTGTGCATCCAATTTATCTAGATTATACTGCCTGGAAAAATCCTTTCACGGGTCGTTCTCGTAATCTCCTAGTTATTGGAGTAAATCCAGCCGTCAATGTTTTAGATTTACCTGGTGTTAATGAAAATTTAGATAAACTGAAACTGCCTGATGTTGTTTTATATGACCGTTCTTCTAGACAGGAATATGGACCGATCGCTAGTGAGTTTGATCAAGGAAAAACTGTAGCAGCAGAAGTCAATAATCGAAGAATGAAAGTAGGGGGATTATTTACTTTAGGTGCTTCTTTCGGAGCAGATGGTAATTTAATTACTAGTGATTTAAATTTTTTGCGAATGTTCCCCCTTCATAAGCAAGGATTAATTGATATCGGTCTGATTAGATTAAAACCAGGAGCAGATGCAACCACTGTTACTCAAAATTTGAAAAATTATTTACCTAGAGATATCAAAGTTTTAACTAAGCAAGAGTTTATTAATTATGAGAGATATTACTGGGAAAGTAGTACAGCAATAGGTTTTATTTTTACTTTAGGTACTATTATGGGTTTCATAGTAGGAACTGTCATTGTCTATCAAATACTTTATACCGAGGTAGCGGATCATTTAGCAGAATATGCAACCCTAAAAGCAATAGGGTATACACAAAATTATTTGTTAATTGTTATCCTACAAGAAGCTTTGATTTTAGCAATTTTAGGATATATTCCAGGATTTGCTATAACTATGTTTTTGTATGACCGGGCGAGAGATGCCACACTCTTACCTGTTTTGATGAGCGTTGGACGAGCCATAATGGTACTCATTTTGACTTTTATTATGTGCTTTATATCTGGCACTATTGCTATGCGGAAGCTACGTTCTGCTGACCCTGCTGATATTTTCTAAAAATATCTAAAAATTAACTAAGTAAACTAAGAATATTTCCAGATATATTTATGTTCGATAAAGAACCAGTAATTTCCATAAAACATATTAATCATTATTACGGCAAAGGCATATTAAAAAGACAAATTCTCTATGATATTAATCTGGACATTTATCCAGGAGAAATTGTTATTATGACTGGGCCATCTGGTTCAGGTAAGACAACATTACTGAGCTTGATTGGCGGTTTGCGGTCTGTGCAAGAAGGAAGTTTACAATTTTTAGGTATAGAACTGTATAAGGCTAGCCAGAAAAAACTGGTTAATATTCGACGAAAGATTGGTTACATTTTTCAGGCTCATAATTTGTTGGAGTTTTTAACTGCTAGGCAAAATGTGCAGATGGCGGTAGAGTTGAATAAATTTGTCTCTCACCAACAAGCCATTGCTAAATCAGAGACCATACTAAAAGCAGTGGGTTTAGGAGAACGGATTGATTACTATCCAGAAAATCTTTCTGGAGGACAAAAACAAAGGGTTGCGATCGCCCGTGCTTTGGTGAATAATCCCCCATTAGTATTAGCAGATGAACCTACAGCTGCTTTAGACAAGCAATCAGGACGCGATGTTGTGCAATTGATGCAGCACCTTGCGAAAGAGCAAGGAACATCTATATTGTTAGTCACCCACGACAACCGCATTTTAGATATAGCTGATCGGATTGTGGAAATGGAAGATGGTCTTTTAGCCCGTGATTCACAAGGCAAAGTCAATAATTAGGGGTGTAAGGGTGTAAGGGTGTAAGGGTGTAAGGGGAGCCAGTGCGTTGGGCGGGTTTCCCGACTTGTTCGCCTTTGGCGTCTCCCCTTGGGAGATAGCACCTGGCGTTGTAGGGAGAGTAATTGGTGGGGGGTTGGATCCACCACCATCTTATTGACCACTAAATCAAAGATTTAGTGGGGGCTTGTACCCGTTTGTTTCGGGGTAGCGGTGTACCACGCTGGAAAATTCTCTGTTTTCCCCTACACCCTTACACCCCTTCACCCCTACACCCCTTTCTTAGTCAACCCCCTTCCGGGGAATTGACGCATTATAAATTAAAAAAATTTTGAATGCCTGAATGTTTGGGGACGCCCGTGTGCCATCTTGCTGTAAATTAGTGTTTGACAGCTTTTTGCTAAACTTTTATGCACAGACTCCTGCCCTTGTCTGAGGTTTCATCGACTCAATGCTTTAGCAATGTTCGTCTGGTCGCTACGGATATGGATGGTACCCTGACCAGGAAAGGAAAATTTACCAGCGAACTATTACAAAGTTTGCAGGATTTAGCAACTGCTGGTATCAAGGTGGTGATTATTACCGGACGGAGTGCTGGTTGGGTAAGTGGTTTAGCGTATTATCTGCCCATTGTTGGTGCTGTCGCTGAAAACGGTGGTTTGTTTTTCTTGGGTGGAAGTGACAAACCAGTTACTTTAACACCCATTCCTGACTTAATAGCACATCGTCAAAATTTGGCATCGGCTTTTCAACAATTACAAACTCAATGTCCCCAGATCCAAGAATCTGCTGATAATCGATTTCGCGTGACTGATTGGACATTTGATGTGCAATCTTTAAGCATAGATGAACTCAAAACCCTGAGTCATCTATGTCAGGAAATGGGTTGGGGTTTTACCTACAGTAACGTACAGTGTCACATCAAACCTCTGGGACAAGACAAGGCAAATGGGTTATTACAGGTGTTGCAAGAATACTTTCCTGAGTACAATACTCCAGAACAAGTTGTGACAGTTGGCGATAGTCCTAACGATGAAAGTTTATTTGATCACCGTTATTTTCCACTGTCTGTAGGTGTGGCAAATGTGCTGGAGTATGCAAATCAACTTCAGCATCACCCTGTATACATGACTTCGGCTGCTGAAGGAGAGGGTTTTTGTGAATTGGCGCAAATGATTTTATAGTAGTTATCGTTTGGATGCAGTATCCAAACGATAACTACTATATATAGCGCTTTTCATTGAGCGTGAGGTACACGGCAAAAAGCAACCAGGAAATGCTCCCCAATTTGATTTGCGTACTCACTTGTACCGTATTAGTGGTGTGGATTTTACGCAAGTTGATGGCTTTGGTACTTTGACCGTACTCATATTAATATAGGATTTCTACATAGCCTTCCGTTCCATTAACCCGAATTCTCTGTCCGTCATTGATCAGTTTGGTAGCACTTTCTACTCCGACAACTGCTGGTAAGCCATATTCACGTGCGATAACTGCTCCATGGGTCATCAGTCCACCAACTTCGGTGACTAGGCCTTTTATGGATACAAACAATGGTGTCCAGCTAGGGTCAGTAAAGGAGGTGACTAATATATCTCCATCTTCTAGATCAGCATTTTCCATGTTTAAGATGACACGTGCTCGTCCCTCTATAACTCCGGAGGAAACAGGTAGACCTATAATAGCTTCGGCAGGGAGATTTTCTCGTTTGTACCGACCTGCAATGATTTCACCATCAGACGTGATAACACGTGGGGGAGTTAGTTTTTCATATAATTTGTACTCGTCTTTTGGTTTGCTGATAATCTGGTAATCAAGTTTATTTGTGCGTACGACTTCGCGAAGTTCTTCAAACGTGAGATAGTATATATCTTCTTTTTCATGAATAACGTCGGCTTGTACGAGTCGTTCGGCTTCTTTCAGAAGAGCCTGCTTATAAATGAAGTAGCGATTGACCATGCCGTACTTTGGATACTCGCGATAGCCGATGAAGTTTCGGAGCAGGCTGATCTGTTGTTTTGTTTCTTCGGCCTTTTGTTCACCATCCGGCAATTGCTTCAATCGTTCCAACAGCTCTCGTTCTTTTTTCAGAGCTTCCTGGTGCCCTTGCTCAAATTTCCGATTGCTTGCACCGGGCTCGAAGTTTTTGATGTTACTGAGAATGATGGGGACAAGTGTCGTTGGTTTTTCGCTCCAACGGGTTTTCGTGATATCGATTTCTCCGACACAGCGCATTCCGTATTTGTCAAGATAAGCACGGATAGCGTCTCGGGCTTCTTGTCCACCATCAAACTTAGCCAGCTCGTCCAGAAAGCTGTCATCTTTTACGTGGTGCAAATACTCAATGATTTCCGGATACGGACGAATCGCATCTGCGACATCCAACAGCGCCAGCCCCATTTCCGACGTAATATTGTTTGGCGCAGACTGAGAAAGCGTGTCCGCTACATTTTTCTCACCCAACCACTCCATCATTTTTTCATTGATCCATGATGCAGCATTCATGCCAGTCATAATCGCACCAAAACTTTTCGGATAAGATAAACTCTGCCTTAGCTTCAGTCTGTCTTCCAGGATAAAGTCTATCAGATCCACGCCTGACTTCGCCTGGATGTCATGCTTTAACGTTTCAATCAATGCTTGGCTGTCCTTAATCAAATCAGAAACGATCGTCGGATCGTTTTCGAGCTGCACTTGAAAGGCCGCAGGCGACATACCTTTATTACTACTACCGGGACTCGGTTCTGTCTCATCGTCTGGCGACGACGTTATAAAATCTCCTCGCTCTAAGATGGTCGTCAGTGCGTCTCTTACGAGCGGATCGGATTTTCCCAGAACATTTACTAGAACCTCTCTTCCGGCAGGAGAAGCCAGATCCTGGCTGACATCAACAAACAACCTTCCACCAGCTTTATACATGGGTCGGGCAGCTGTTAACTGGAATAAAGACAATCCCAATGGCTTCATGGGGTCGGTCATCATTTGTTGATGACCAACAGATACATAAACGTGATTTTCCTGATCATTTGCTTCAGGGATCGGGTATAAAGTAGTGATTGGCCGACTCTGGACAATATAAAATGTATCATCAACCAAACACCATTCGATGTCCTGGGGGCGGCCGAAATGTTCTTCGATCTTTCTGCCTATGCGCTCAAGCTGTACAATCTGCTCATCCGTCAGCGCTTGGCTATTCTGCTGCTCAAGCTCAATCTCCTGTTCTTTCGTACCGCCATCTTTTAAGGCATAAATAGCCAGCTTCTTGGTGGATATCTTCTTATCGATAACCTTGCCGTTACACACTTTATAGATATCAGCATTCACCAGGCCGGAGACCATGGCCTCACCAAGTCCGAAGCTGGCATCAATGGATAACACCTTCCTATTAGAAGTGACGGGATCGGCAGTAAACAAAATTCCTGCCACCTGCGGAAAGACCATCTTCTGAACAACCACAGACAGGTGGACTTTACGGTGGTCGAAGCCGTTTTGAAGGCGGTAAATTACTGCCCTCTCGGTAAATAGCGATGCCCAGCACTTGCTGATATGCTTTAGGATTGCCTCCTTTGCGATAATATTCAAATACGTATCCTGCTGGCCTGCAAAAGAGGCCGTCGGTAAATCCTCTGCAGTTGCGCTGGATCGTACTGCATAGGCGTTTTTTTCATCAAGCCTGGAGAGGAGGCGGGTGATCTCTTCATTAATGTCTTGAGGAATGGCTATCCCTTCAATGACCCTGCGAATCTCACCGCTAAGTTCACCGATTTTATGCCGGTCTTCCACCTTTAGAAGCGATAACTGATCAAGTAATTCGTTAATCGACGACGTTTCCCCAATGATTCTTTTAAAAGCTTCAGTAGAAATACAGAAGCCATCCGGTACGCGGATTCCTTCAATCTTGGAAAGCTCCCCCAGGTTTGCGCCTTTACCCCCAACAACCGTGAGTTTTGTTTTATCAACATCTTGAAGACAAAGCACAAATGAACTCATCAGTTTCCCTCCTTTAGCAATTCATACTACGGTTGCAATCAGCGGCGGCAAACAGCCTCTGCATCACAACCAGGATCTTCAACAGTCCGCTGCATTGCAATTGTTAGGCGGCTCCACTCACACCGCCTTTGTGTACTTCATAGCGCAACTCAGCCATGCCAGCACCCATCTGATGAACAGACACTAGGCGCAGAACTGGGCTTAGCACTCTGCGAGGGAATAGCGGCTTCCCCTTGCCGAGGGTGGCTGAGCCAACCTGGATGATAAGCTCATCCAGTAAACCAGCATCGTAGAACTGACCAGCCAGATCTCCGCCTCCAACTATCCAGATGTTTTTGGTGCCAACAGCAGCTCGCATTTCAGCGTGGGCGTGGTGCACATCTCCATTGACGAATCGGATGTTCGCACCTTCGATTATTGGAAGCTTGCGACTAGAGAATATCCAGGCTGGCTGAGTGTATGGCCACGCAAAGCCAGTCTCAGTGGCAACCTTTTCCGCGTTGCGTACCATCCACTCGTAAGTTGCTGATCCCATTACCAACGCACCCACATCTGAAATGAACTCTGGATAGCTGGAGTCATTCAGGTCACCAAGCGGAAACAGCCAATCTAGTGAGTCATTCTCAGTAGCAATGAAGCCATCAAGACTTGTCGCTGTGAAGTACTGAGTTTTCATTTGTTGTATGCAACTCCTAAATATAACTTCAAGCGCCTAACGGTGCCCATCACCCACCGCAGATCACCTTTGCATCATAACCGATCAACTCTCGGCGGTCGGTGTGCATCGGCGTTGTTATGCGGCGTTCACGAAGTGTGGCGTACCCCTGCGGGGAAGCAAGCTACGCAAAGCGTCTCCGACAGGAGAAGGTATCGCTCACTAGCTGCCGCTACCGCGATGTGATCATGTTTTCAGGATGCCAATCTGCTCGGTTCAGGCAATAAACAAAACAGTCATCGTCGCCAAACCTTCGTGGTTCAACAAATTGGAAGCCAAGACGTTCATAGAAGCGGTGAGCGCGAGTATTGCTGGCAAGTGGATCGATGAGGACAGTCGTCACACGCGGGTCGGCAAAACATCGAGCGAGGGCAAGCTGCATCATTCTTGTGCCGTAGCCTTTGCCCAAATCTGTTTCTTCCCCAATCCAGATATCAATGGCACGAAGATCCGGTGCAACATCGCCCCAATAACGGCTTTCCTCACGCGCTGGATCGATAATTTGGACAAATCCAATGGGACGATCCTTGATCTGGGCAATTAGTTGCTCTCTCCAGTCAGGATTGCGACTCAGTTCTACCTCCCAATACCAATCATCGTTGGGATCTGCGGCAATGACATGAGGTTGTTGATCCCAGTGTTGCAGCAACTTCAAGTCAGCAGGGGTGGCAGGGCGTAGATTAATCATCACTACACAAGCCTCGTCCGCTTACGATCGCGCATTGCTATAACAGTTTCCGGTGGCGGTACCTTAGCAAACTTCGGCAAATCTGGGTTCATATAATCCCACGGTTGTGCGCTCGCTGTATAAAAATCAATCCGAGGTTGAAACTCACCTGGCTCATCAAGGCTGCCTGCAAGAATGCCCATTAGTTCGGGATTCTGCGGTTTGCTAAACAATCGAGAACCACAGTTGGGACAAAATCCCCGACCGACTGTGGCTCCACTATCGCCGATAACCTCGTAATATTTAACTTCGAAGAGCGATTGTGACGGCATTGCGCGGGACAAGGAGCGCCGCCGCAAATGCGCTACCAGTTGCCCGCTGGCAATCGCGACAATGGCAATTGCCCATGACAATTGGCTCTGCCGAACATTCGTAGCGGATAGCTCCACACAGACAACCACCCGTAAAAGGTACTTTCATCCGTAATCTCCCAAAAACCTAACCTTGTCACCTACTAACTTATGCTCAATGACTGCCATCACGCTATCCTTCCACTTTTGCAGGTCGTGATGTTGCGATCGCATTCACTGCAACGAGCAACACCAGCCAGAACCCCGTATCAATATCCAGTAGAATGCAAAAACAGGAAACTATGAATAGTCCCCAACCTACAAATGCTGGTAATGGTAGATTCAACTGATTTTCAATCCAATGGCACAGAAAACCATAAAGAATCATCAAGAATCCTGGCACAAGGAACCAGTAGTATCCCCAGATACGAAGCTGATTCGATTTGACAGCATCAACCACACCAATACCCATTATTTCCTGCCAAATTCCACTAAATCCCAATGCTCCTGGTATTCCTAATGCGATCGCACTGTGCAATAATCCAATCATAATCAGAGCAAGACCGTTGATTTTTTTCATTTTGGTTCTCCTGTGTTTTCAGTAACCCACTGCACGAGTTGAATGACGACACCATTCGGATCTGTAACCTGAAAGAATCTCTCTCCCCAAGGTTCGGTCTCGATCGCAGTTGTAATGGGTACACCTTCTGTTTGGATTCGCATGTATTCTTGATCGATGTCATCGACCACAAAGACAATAAGCAGACCGTCCGCTCGATGTCCTCGCATATGGATAGGTTTGAAGCTTGCCAGTCTAGTTTGAAGAAAGATTAGATTGAAACCAGCATCTGGTCTGGAGAGAGAGATAAAGCCCTCGGCTGACATTTCTTCATGGAAGCCAAAATGTTGCTTGACGAACATTGCCGATGCCATCACATCATCAACATTGAGTGAAAGCGCTGAAGCTGTAATTTGCATGAGATTTCGGTAACTCTACTTGGGTAGTTTATGTCAGCATGACATACTCCCTAGACCCAAGAATTGTAAAAAAATGACCTCAATGGGGCAACTCCACATGGCAAGGATGAAAGCCTCGTCGTGATAAATATTCCGTTGGTGTGCAATCCGCGAATGCCCGAAACTCGTGAATCAAGTGTGCTTGGTCGAAATAGCCACAGGTAAAAACAATATCCATCCAGTTAACTTGGTTTTTAAGAGCCAGCAGATTCAGGACTTGCTGAAACCGCTGAATGCGACAAAACAGCTTTGGCGTTAACCCGACTTGATCCCGAAAGAGTTGGTTGAAATGGCGGGTACTAAATCCGATTTGATCGGTTACAGCTCGAACGGTTGGCAGCGTGGATCGCTGAAACTGCTGCACTGCAAAATCGACAGCAGGATGGAGAGCAGGCGAGCGCAGCATCTGCATCAAAAACCGTTCTAATACAGAAAATCGGTTTTTCAAGGACGTTTTTAACAAGCGATCACGCAATTCTGCGGCATGACCTTGCCACAGTTCATCCAATGAAATATTTTCATTATGGAGTTCACCAGCAGGTAGTCCAAAGAATGCAGTCCCTCCTCCGGGTCTAAAATGTACACCCATCACAGATATTTTGCGATCGACCTGGGCAATAAAATTTTCAGAATGTGTGCCGCAAAGCATTGTACCATTGGTGCTACCGCGTTGAACTCGACTCTGACGATCAAATAGTGGAATGCTGTCCTCGTGGAGATTAATGACTAATTCCATCATCCCCATTGGCAGCAAGCGGGTTTGTACTGCTGATAAATGCTCACCTTCCCTCATCCAGAAAAATTCTATGAACTGTGAGAGGAGCGATTGCGGGAGATAAGTTTGATAAATCATTGTTGTTTAGTCATCGGCTAACTATTGACAGTGTATTGACCAGACTTGCTCCTACCACATCACATTTTTTGCTTAACACCAAGCAGATAAGGAAAAATTCCCAAATAAGTCCTTTGCGATAACTTAAGCCGCCTAACAATTTATTATACAGAGTTTTACTGTAGATCCTCCCATCGAGACGGTTTTTCACTAGGTGTTTTCTGCTCGCCTACATCTTAACGATTCACCGTGTGCATAAATGCGTCGGGATAGCGTGTCCCTGCTGCGGCTCCCATCGGTGCAACTTCCTCAATACGCCGCAAATCATCGTCGTTCAATTCAATATTGATCGCCTGCAAATTCTCTTCAAGTCGCTCACGCCGTTTTGTTCCCGGAATTGGCACGATGTCTTCGCCCTGTGCAAGCAACCAGGCGAGAGCGAGTTGTGCTGGTGTACATTTCTTCTCGGTTGCAATTTCTTTAATCTTTTCCACAAGTTGCAAATTGCGTTCAAAATTCTCGCCTTGAAAGCGTGGTGTGTGGCGACGATAATCATCAGCCGCGAAGTCTTCTGGTTTCTCAAATGCACCAGTCAAAAATCCGCGTCCGAGTGGTGAGTAAGCGACTAATCCAATTCCCAGTTCACGACAAACCGGCAGTACGTCAGTTTCTGGTTCCCTTGTCCAGAGACTATATTCGGTTTGTAGCATGGTAATTGGATGAACGGTGTAGGCACGACGTAATGTTTCTGGTCCGGCTTCAGACAATCCGACGTAGCGAATTTTGCCTTCTTTGACGAGTTCTCCCAATATTCCAACTGTGTCTTCAACTGGCACGTTTGGGTCAATTCTGGATGGATAGTACATATCAATGTAGTCAACGCGCAGTCTTTGTAAGCTATAAGACAAGAAGTTACGCACGGCAATGGGGCGATTATCGGAACCGAGAAAACCACCATCGTGGTTGCGTAGTGTACCAAATTTCACTGAGATAAAAACTCGTTCACGCGGAATATCTTTAATGGCTTGGCGAATCAGTTCTTCATTGTGTCCGACTCCATAGAAGTCGCCTGTGTCCAAAAAGTTCACGCCGAGTTCGATCGCGTGACGAATGGTTGCAATGCTTTGGGCATCATTCGTTTGCCGTCCACCATAAAAATCTGACATGCCCATACAGCCCAAACCCAAAGCTGATACTTGAGCATCAGATTTTCCGAGTTTGCGGTATTTCATTGGTTTTGACTCCTTTGTTTGCGGCTGATTTAATAACTAATTACAAAATTTGAAATTTGTCATCCAGACATTGAAATACTATCCTACTTGCCAATAAAATGACAAGTGACAATTATTGAAAAGTGTCACAAACTGTTATCTGATTAGATTTTCCTTGTAGCTAGTGCTGCGGTGAGCAGTTGAACGACGGCGATCGCCTGTTTTTCCATCGGCTGATCAGCAGATTCTCGAATCATTAAGGGATGGTGAAACTTGAGGGTAGCGGCGCTCACCGCTTCAGTTGCTAGCGATAAATCGGTAATCTGGAACTCACCGGTTTTGACTCCACAGGTCAAAATTTCGTTGAGAATGGAAGACAAGACTTGCAAGTGATGCTCAACGACAGTGCGATCAGCTTCCAAAATAGCCAGATAAGCATCAAAGAGTTCTGGCTCAGCGGCAAGTTTGTCTCGTTTGAGCCGATACAGTTCTAACACGTAGGCTTGCAGGCGAGCGCTAGCAGAACCTGGTTGTTGCGCACAATCTCGCAGGGCTTGCTCTATACCACTGAACCATCGTTCTACGACGGCATCCATCACATCAGCTTTGGTTTTGAAGAAGCGATAAACATTGGCGTGCGACATTTTACAGGCACGAGCAATTTCACTGATAGTGGTGCGGGCGTAGCCATACCGCCGTAGCTGAACCTCAGCCGTTGCTAAAATCAGTTCCCGTGTCTGTTCGGCAGTACGTTCTGCTTGTGCCATTCCCATTTATAACTCATCGCTCTACAGCTAACATATTTTGACACTTGTTAGCTGCAATAGCAGGAAAATTACAGGCGATATAGCAGCCCAAATATCAGCCCCGATTTGTGAGCGAAACTCTCATCACGCTCATCATCCCGCGTATAATCAACTCGCCGCTTGGCACAGTCAAGGTGTACTGCGTCGTGGCTAGGCACGGTTGAGGTTGCTCGCGTGGAGCGAAATGGCATTTTTGCTGAAATAAAATGCGCAATAAAAAATATGCCCTAAGGGCATATTTTTTATTTTAAACTTTCTTCTTTGGATGTATTGGTGAACGGAGTACCGTTATAGTGCAGGGCGAGGGCGCGAAGAAGCTAATCTGGTTTTTGACTATTACTAGATTTCACTTCCTGAGGCACAACGAGAATCTTATCAACACGGTTACCATCCATATCCATAACTTCCAACCGCATACCTTGCCATTCAAAATGATCTGCAGCTGAGGGTATCCGACCTAGATGCGCCATGACAAAACCACCTAATGTTTGATAACTTCCTCGGTTTTCGTGTGACGACTCCTCAACATCGAATAGTTCAAAAAACTCATCTACAGCCAACATACCATCCAACAACCAGGAACCGTCCTCTCGTTGTACAATTTGAGGGTCTTCCTGGTCATCAACAGAAGGAACATCACCAACGATTTCTATCATGACATCGTTAAGAGTGACTAATCCTTGAATCACACCATATTCATCTACAACTAGCGCCATATGAGTGACAGTTTGCTTGAACAACTCCAAAACTTTCAAGCCTCGGGTGCTTTCTGGCACGTACACGGGCTGTCGCAATCCTACTGTTAAATCCAAGTTTTCACCGCTGAAACACCGGGTTAACAAGTCGGTGACTGGGATGATACCTAGCACGTTGTCAAGTCCCCCCTGAGAAACTGGATACCGGGAATAACCACCATCAATAATTTTGCGGCGGTTTTCTTCGGTAGAGTCTTCCAAATCCAGCCAAACAATATCCGGTCGGGGTGTCATGAATGAACTGACGGGGCGATCGCCCAAGCGAAAAACCCGCTCGACCATATCTTGTTCTGCTTCTTCAAAGGTTCCCTCCTCAGTACCTTGTTCGATTAAGACTCTAATTTCTTCCTCTGTCACGAGTGGCTCTTTGGACGGTCTGGTACCCAACAACCGCAGCACTGCCTCAGTAGAAAAACTTAAAAGTCCCACTACAGGTGATGTTAATTGAGACAATGTTCGCATCGGTATAGCGATAACGGAAGCAATTGGTTCCGGGTTGTTTAAAGCAAGCCGCTTAGGTACCAGTTCACCAAGAATTAGTGTCAAAAATGTAATAACTAAAATTGCTAATCCTTTAGCTAGGTGTTCCTTAAAATCTGCCTCCAAAGGGATAAAATTTAGAATAGGCGCTACTCTCTTGGCGATCGTTTCTTCACCATAGGCACCAGAGATGATGGTCAGGAGTGTGATCCCAATCTGAACAGTTCCTAGAAACTGATTCGGCGAGGATGCCAGTTCCAAAGCGACGCGTGCTTTAGCATCACCCCGGTCAGCAAGTTGTTGGAGACGCACCTTTCGTACTGAGAAAATCGCCAATTCTGACATGACGAACACAGCATTGGCAAGAATTAAAAAAACAATAATTAGAATTTCGATTGTTGGAGACATCTGTAAAAACTACCGATACCATCGGCAAACTGTGCTTAACCTTAACCTCTTAGTATCTAGTATGCAACGTGTGATTACGAAACACTCTGCATACAAAAAAGTCATAAATTATAAGTTATAAGTTAGCAGCTTAACACTGATTCGTATATGAACCATGAGTCAGTGGATTAGTAAGTGGTCATTGTACCAGGTATTCATGACTCTATAGCTAGAGTTCTTTCTGTGTCTGGACTTTTAAAATAGTTGTGGTAAGCGTTAGTATTATGCTTGCGAGCGAGAAGGACTTCTTCATAATTTTGTGACCTATGGCATTTTCTTCCATTGTGCGTGCTTTGGGGCGTTCTGCGCTCACCACTGAACTCCTCTCTAAACTTAATCGGCAACAAGAGTTGCTCTTAAGTGGCATTCCTCGCTTGCCCAAGGGTTTGGTCGCTTCAGCGTTGGCTCAAACCCAGAGCAAGAATTTGTTCGTGGTCTGTGCGACTCTGGAAGAAGCCGGACGCTGGACAACACAACTAGAAGCAATGGGGTGGCAAACTGTACATTTCTACCCAACTTCAGAAGCGTCTCCATACGAACCATTTGACCCCGAAACTGAGATGACTTGGGGACAGATGCAAGTCCTAGCGGATTTGATACAACTTACCAGAGGAACAGATCACGGAGTTGGGGAAGCAAAATCTTCCTCATCCCCCTTACCCAAAATGGCGGTTGTCGCTACTGTCGCCGCCCTACAACCTCATCTACCACCAGCAGAAGCTTTTAAACCTTTCTGCTTTACCCTGAAGCGTGGTATGGAATTTGACTTAAAAACCTTCAGTGAAGAAATCACGAAACTGGGGTATGAAAGAGTTCCTTTGGTGGAAACAGAAGGGCAGTGGAGTCGGCGCGGCGATATTGTTGATGTGTTTCCTGTGTCCTCAGAGTTACCCGTACGGCTAGATTGGTTTGGCGACGAAATTGAGCAGATACGGGAATTTGACCCAGTAACCCAACGTTCTGCCGCGCTTGACAAAATAAACCAATTGATCCTAACTCCCACAAGTTTTGCCCCCATTCTGATGACAGCACTCAAAGATAGCGCTGAGTTTCAAGTACTGAGTGCCCAATTAAGTGATGACTCAGAAGTTGATATTCAGGACTCTACACTTGTGGAGGGTAGCCGTCGCTTTTTAGGCTTAGCTTTTGACAAACCTGCTTCCCTGTTAGATTATTTACCTGAAAATACGTTAATTACTATTGATGAACCAGAACAGTGTCACGCCCATAGCGATCGCTGGGTAGAAAATGCAGAAGAACAATGGGAACTGCTTGTCAGCAAGGAAAATGAGGAGATTTACACTTCATTACCAAGAATCCATCGCTCTTTTGACGAATGTTTGGCTGATACAGCAAAATTTCCCAAATTAAATTTATCAGAATTGGTTGAGGAAAACAGTGGGATTAATCTTGCCAGTCGCAGGGTGCCAGTTATGCCGCACCAATTCGCTAAAATTGCAGAAACACTGCGACAAGAACGCGATCGCAACTTCTCGGTTTGGCTAATGTCTGCCCAACCCTCGCGTTCTGTGTCCCTGTTGCAAGAACACGACTGTCCCGCCCAGTTTATTCCTAACCCCCGCGACTACCACGCAATTGACAAGCAACAAATTAATCGCACACCAGTCGCCCTGAAATATTCCGGTCTTGCTGAACTCGAAGGTTTTATTTTACCTACCTTCCGGGTGGTCGTTATTACTGACCGTGAATTTTACGGTCAGCACTCCCTGGCGACTCCCAGCTACATCCGTAAGCGGAGAAAAGCTGCTTCTAAACAAGTTGATCCCAATAAGCTGCGTCAGGGAGATTTTGTCGTTCATAAGAACCACGGCGTAGGTAAATTCATCAGGCTAGAAAGTCTCACACTGAACAACGAAACCCGTGAGTATTTGGTGGTGCAGTATGCAGACGGCTTATTGCGTGTCGCCGCAGACCAAGTTGGTGTTTTGTCGCGCTTGCGTACGACAAACGATAAACCACCAGAACTCAACAAAATGACGGGTAAGGCTTGGGAAAATACAAAGAATAGAGTCCGCAAAGCGATCAAGAAATTGGCAGTGGACTTACTCAAGCTGTATGCATCGCGATCGCAACAAAAAGGCGTTACTTATCCACACGATACACCTTGGCAGCAGGAGATGGAAGACTCGTTCCCCTACCAAGCCACAATGGATCAGCTTAAAGCGACTCAGGATGTTAAACGCGATATGGAAAGCGATCGCCCAATGGATCGCCTAGTTTGTGGGGATGTTGGTTTTGGAAAAACAGAAGTCGCCATTCGCGCTATTTTCAAAGCTGTCACCTCTGGTGGTAAACAAGTGGCGCTACTTGCACCCACCACCATCTTGACTCAGCAACATTACCACACCTTAAAAGAACGCTTTGCGCCCTACCCGATTAACGTCGGGTTACTCAACCGCTTTCGGACTGCTGAAGAACGCCGCGATATTTTGAAACGACTGGCGACAGGAGAGTTAGATATCGTTGTCGGCACACACCAACTTTTAGGTAAAGGCGTAACTTTCCGCGACTTAGGACTTTTGGTAGTTGACGAAGAACAGCGGTTTGGCGTGAACCAAAAAGAAAGAATCAAAAGCTTGAAAACTCAGGTAGATGTGCTGACTCTTTCTGCAACTCCGATTCCCCGTACCTTATATATGTCCTTATCAGGAATTCGAGAAATGAGTTTGATTGCGACACCACCCCCATCCAGACGACCAATTCAAACTCATTTGTCACCCATGAATCCAGATAGCATACGCACTGCAATTCGTCAAGAACTCGACCGAGGGGGACAGGTGTTTTACGTCGTTCCGCGAGTTGAGGGAATTGAGGAAATAGGAACACAGTTGCGGGAGATGATACCGAGTGCGAGAGTTGCGATCGGCCACGGTCAAATGGATGAAAGCCAATTAGAATCAACGATGCTAACTTTCAGCAATGGTGAAGCGGACATCCTTGTTTGTACCACAATTATTGAATCTGGTTTGGATATTCCGCGAGTCAACACTATTTTAATTGAAGATGCTCACCGCTTTGGATTAGCTCAACTGTATCAACTACGAGGTCGTGTTGGTCGTGCAGGAATTCAAGCTCATGCATGGTTATTTTATCCCAAACAGCGGACGTTATCCGACGCCGCACGCCAGCGGTTACGAGCCATCCAGGAATTTACGCAACTCGGTTCCGGTTATCAATTAGCAATGCGGGATATGGAAATCCGGGGTGTGGGTAATTTGCTTGGTGCAGAACAGTCAGGACAAATGGAAGCGATCGGTTTTGATTTATATATGGAAATGCTAGAAGAAGCTATCCGTGAAATCAGAGGGCAAGAAATTCCTAAAGTTGATGATACCCAAATTGATCTCAACCTGACAGCGTTTATGCCAGCCGATTACATCACCGATTTGGATCAAAAGATGAGTGCTTACCGTGCGGTTGCAGCTGCAAAATCTAAAGAAGAATTATCGCAGATTGCTGCTGAGTGGAATGACCGATATGGTGCAATTCCTAAACCAGCGACTCAACTGTTACGGGTAATGGAACTCAAACAGCTGGCGAAGAAACTAGGATTTAGCCGCATTAAACCAGAAAACAAACAGCACATCGTTTTAGAAACGCAAATGGAAGAACCTGGTTGGAAGAACTTGGCTCAAAATTTGTCGGAAACCCTCAGATCACGCTTTGTTTACTCTCCTGGTAAAGTGACAGTGCGGGGTTTAGGAGTGATGAAAGCAGATCAACAATTGCAAACGTTGATTGATGCTTTGGGTAAGATGCAGGGTGCTGTTGTGGAGGAGGCGGTTGTTTAAAATTGTAGAGACGCGAAGAACATCGCGTCTTGACTATCCAAAATTCCCAATATCTAATTCAAAATTAAATGGCATACAGTGAGTTTATGTATAAAGTTCTGCAAGCTACTTGTGAAAATGGCAATCTCATACTGAAGGAAAAACTAAGTTCTGAAATGGAAGGTAAAACCCTCAAAGTAATTATTGTAGAGACAGATGAGCTTGAAGCAAAGAAAGAACGATTTTTTAGTATTTTAGACAGACATTCATTTGCTCTGCCTGCCAACTATCAATTCGATAGAGAGGAACTGCATGGCAGATAATACGAATTCTTTGTAAACTTACACTTAATACTTAGTCTTTCATTCTTGGCGTCCTTGGCGCGGCAATCGCTACAACGGGGGGAACCCCCGCAACGCGTTGCCTTGTCTTGGCGGTTCGTTTAAGAAATATTAAGTGCATCTTGATGGAGAATTGGTGGTATTACGTTGTGGAGGAGGTTGTTGTTTTAAACTGCTGCGCTATGAATCACGTGTTTACAATCCCAAATCTCAAATAAAAAATTTAATGGCTTACAGTGACTTTAAATTAAACGAAATAATCAAGATATTTGGTTTAACTCTTATAGAAATGACTGACTTCTTTTCAAATATAGAAGCTGTTGAATGCAGCGAAAATTTGGCTTTTAACCTCAAAGAAAATATACCATTAGCTGTGGCTATTGGTACAGAAAAAGCACGTTCTGAAATGATTATTACCCCAATACTACTGGAGATAAGAAGACGATTCAATTATCAAATCAGTTTATTTTCTGGCACAGATTTTAACGTAGATACTGAAAAAGGCTTAAATGGAATTTGTGACTATATCATAAGTCTTTCTCCGGAACAGCTTTTTGTCAGTGCTCCAGTCATTACTTTAGTAGAAGCGAAGAATGAAAATATGAAAGCAGGCTTAGGGCAGTGTGTTGCAGAAATGATTGCCGCACAATTGTTTAATGAAAGGGAAGGAAATGATATTAAAACAATATATGGTGTAGTCACAACGGGCGAACTTTGGAAGTTTTTGAAGTTAGAAGGTAAAATTGTATCTATTGATTTAACCAATTACCCTGTTAGCAATGTCAAGAAAATTTTAGGTATTTTATTGAATACTATTCGTGATTAAGCAGGTGGGCGTAATTAAACATATGAAATTGTTACAAATAATCCTTTAATTTATCTGTGTTTATCTGTGGTTCAAAAAATCTGAAGATCAGACTTTGAAATAAACCGATTGTTTCTGGAATTCCAGGTAAGGAGTTTGTATCTATACTCAAGACAACTCCCACACTTAGCCCTCAAAGTAGCAACCTATGGAATTAAATCTGCGCTTTCCAGAAATCAATCAAGTGATTGTCAGACTTGATGAGCAAGAAACTGACAGGCTATCTTTTACTTCACCGTTGAGCGCAGAAGACCAAGAAAATATTCGCTGGTATTTAGAAACTTATGCGACGCATTATACCACAGATGTGGATGATGCAAGGGCAAAAGAAATAGCTGATAAGTTGGCGCAATGGGGCGAGGATTTGTTTAACGCTGTGTTCCAGCCTCGGACTGCCCAGCGGATATTTAATGATTTTCAGGATGAAGCAGAACCAGGACGCTTATTAACAATCAGCGCTAGTCATCCGACAATTTTATCGCTTCCTTGGGAATTGTTGCGTGACCCGGAAGGCACCTATTTATGTCATGAAAATCCCCGAATTTCGATTCGTCGCCGTTTGGCAGGGGCGGGAGGTGGTCGAAGACCGTTTAAAGTTAAGGTAAAAGATTGTTTACGCTTGCTGTTTGTCGTGAGTCGTCCCAGTGATGCAGGGTTTATTGATCCGCGTGGTGAGGCGCAGGCGGTTTTGGAGGCGATTGCACAACAAGCCGCAGGACGAGTTGAAGTAGAATTTTTGCGTCCAGCAACATTGGATAATTTGGTAGCGCGGTTGGAAGACTCTGGCAAACCCCCTGTGGATATTGTGCATTTTGATGGGCATGGGGTGTTTGATGTTGATGGGCGGTTACATGAACGGGCAAAATTTAGCGATCGCCTGGCAGCAACAAAAGGCGATCATCAAAATAACGGCAATACGGGTTATCTGTTGTTTGAGGATAAAGAAGGAAAAACAGCCCTGATCACTGCCGAAACTTTGGGAGATATGCTGAACCGCCAAAAAGTCGGGTTAATTGTCTTGTCTGCTTGTCAGTCAGCGGCGATGGGTAGTGAGGATGGAGAAGATGCAATGGGTTGTGTCGCCGCCAGGTTAACTCATGCGGGAATTCCAGCTGTGTTGGCGATGACTCATTCGGTATTGGTGACAACCGCCCAGCAATTGTTTGCAAAATTTTATCAGGGTTTAGTGTCGGGCGTTGGTATGGGCGAGGCGTTGGATAATGCGCGGCGAGACTTGTATCTCAACCGGGAACGCGGAGAACGACAACGGGGTGAGGAACGGATAACTCTAAAATTGCAGGACTGGTTTTTACCAGCACTCTATCAAGCGGGTGGAGATACACCGTTGTTAACTTCCACTCTCCACTCCTCCCCTCTCCCCCTCCCCGACTCCTCATGGGGAAATTTGCCACCTTTACAAGAAGCAGGATTTTTTGGTCGCAGTCGGGAATTGTGGGAGATAGAACGGTGGTTTGTGCAGGGGACACGCCGCCTTACGGTTTCGGGTTTTGGTGGACAGGGAAAAACCTATCTCGTTCAAGAAGCAGGACGCTGGTTGCACCGCACAGGGATGTTTGAGAAAGTGTATTTTATCGATTATGCTGCCTTCCAGGGTGTGGATGCGGTAGGATTGGCAGTCAGCACTCTGGCGACAGTGTTGGAGAAGAATTTAATTGATGCTGCGGCGGCAACTCAGGCATTGAGGAACCAAGCAACTTTGCTGATTTTGGATAACTTGGAAAGCTTGTCCCCGGAACCTTTACAGGAACTGTTAACCGTGGCGAAACAGTGGTCTGAAGTTGGGGAATGTCGGGTGTTAATCACGACTAGAACGCCAGATTTTACCCATTCTGATTATCCCACAGAAGGTAGTCGCAAACATATTTCCTTGCCGTTGGGAGGTTTAGGACAAGAAGATGCTTTGGCGTATTTCCAGAGTTTGATCAAACTACCCCCAGCACCCAAACTTGATCCGCCCAAACGCGAAATGTTGTTGGAATTATTTAAGCTGGTGGATTTTCATCCCCTGTCGATTGGTTTGTTAGCCAGACAGTTGAAAATCCGTCGTCCAGCAGAGTTGGGGCAAAGGTTGGAAGCGTTGATTGCTCAAACACCAGGAAATCCCTTGTTGGCGTCGTTGAATTTGTCTTTGGAAAAATTGGACGCTGAGGCGATGCAGTTGTTGCCTCGGTTGGGCGTGTTTCAGGGTGGGGCGATGGAACCTGACTTGCTGGAAATTACAGAATTTTCGGAATCACAGTGGCAAAAGCTACGCCCAGCATTGGAAGCTACTGGTTTGATTCAGCCCGAACACTTGCCTGGTGTTGGTAATCCTTATCTCAAGTTTCACCCTACCTTAGCCCCTGCTTTGTGGTCGCGTTTGTCAACGGAAGTACAGACAGAACTGCTCGCCCGTCATCGGCAGCGGTATTATGAACTGTCTGGTGCTTTGTATTTTAAAGATAACCAAAATCCCGATAAAATCCGTGCCATTGCCCAACGGGAATTGCCGAATTTACTGTATGCAGTTCACGGGGCGTTGGATGCAGGTGAAGAATGGGCAGTGGATTTTGTTAACAACCTAAACTTGTTTCTCAACAACTTCGGACTCAACCGTGATCGCACTTTACTCACCCAACGGATTGTCCAGGCGACTGGGGAAATCGGTTCCCAGACATGGTATCTCTCCCGTACTAATTTAGGTGAGCTATTATTCAATGCAAGGCGCTATCAAGAAGCGGCGCGAGTGTTTGGTGAGATACTGGCAGGGTTGGGTGAGCAACCGAGTTATAAGCGCTGTGGTACTTTGACTCGACTGGGACGGTGTCTGACAGGACAAGGACAAGCATCACAGGCAGCACAACTCTACCGTCAGGGGTTGGCAGAGGCGCAACAATTGGAACAGTCTGATCATGTGAAGCAACTGATGGGAACTTTGCAGGGTGATTTGGCGGATGCGCTAAAGGATATGGGGGATTATGGTGAGGCACGCATCGCTTATGAAACGTCATTAGCTATTGTCAAAGAACTGAGAAACTTTCGTAGTGCTGCAGTATTAAATGGACAACTCGGCACTTTAGCCCGGTTGCAAAGTAACCTTCCAGAAGCCGAACAGCGTTACCGTGAAGCACTAACGACTTTCCAGCAACTGCATGAACCAGCAATGGAAGCAGTGTATTGGCATCAACTGGGTATAGTGTACCACGAAGCCAAGCAGTGGGACGCTGCGGAAAATGCCTACCGACAAGCAGCACAGATTGAAGAATCTCAAGGTAATTTGGCAAGTGCAGCAACGACTTGGCATCAATTAGCTTTAGTCCATGAATATGCTGGCAAACCCCAAGAGGCAGAGGCTTGGTATCGCAAGGCAATTAAAGATAAAAAAGCAGCGAGAGATAGATTCCAAGTATCAATGTCACTTAGTAATCTTGCCGACTTATTACAAAACCAACCGCACCGCTTAACCGAAGCACGACTATTGGCACAAGAGGCATTAGCTATCGAAATAACCTTAGATCCCGCTGCGGTTCAGATTTGGAAAAACTATACCATCTTGGCAAAGATTGCCGACAAACAGGGCGACACCACCCAAGCACGGGAATATCGTCGTCTGTGCCGACAAGCAAAGGCGGCGTTTGCGGGAACACAGTATGAGTTGCGGAAATATGGGCAGTTTATTGCTTGGGTAGTAGCCGCTGTGGATCATGCAGAAGCGAGGGAACAGGTAGAAGCTGCGATGGAAAACTTTGCCGAAGGTTGGCATAATCTTATAGCTGCCATCCATCGCATATTAGACGGTGAGCGTGATCAGGAGGTGCTATGCGAGCCGTTGGATTTGGAAGAGTCTATGATTATCTACGCAATCCTGCAAGGTATTGCTGATCCCCAGTCGCTTGAGGCGTTGTTGGAATGATCTTGATGGGGTGATGGTGTGATACGGAATTACATCGTTTTTACTCTTTTACCCCCTTTTTAACCCTGAACGTAGCCGAAGGGTTAAAGCTGAGCGACTTGTATCGAGCGAAGTCGAGATAAGTCGAAGCTTTAACTCTGTCGCCGCAGGCGGGGGGATCTTATTCAAACCGTATTGGGGGATGGGTAATACGAAAGCTACTCATAAGTCCTGACAAATACATTTGCAGATGCTTTCCAAAGTTTGTGCAGACTGCTACATAGCTCATTTATGTCTTGGTATTTTGTGATATATCTCACACCAAATTAGTGAAGCGATAGTTATAATAAGAAGTATATATAAATCACATAAGAATCATATATAGCTTAGGTATGAGCTAAACGATTCTTCTAGGCAAAAAAACTACACCTCAAGGTACTATGTGGTTTTTGCCGAGGTCGTTTACATTCAAAATATGAAACGACAATAACAAATTTAAGATTTCAATCAGTATAAAAGCTTTCTTTATAATTTTTTTATAGTATTGTATTAGGGTGAACAGTTTTTCACAGTACGGTCAGTTTAAATAAAAATCATATACGGTGTTTACAAAACTAAATCTTCCGTGTATACATATATTTGGAATAGCCATGATTCTATTTCAAAAGCTAGGTAAATAGATTTTATGGACAGCCAAAAACCCGTAACCAAACCATTCAAATTTTCAAGGGTAACATAGCTATGACTGCTCTCAAAACTCCAAATCGTGGTCAACGTATTTTCTTCCCTGGTTTTGTTCATTCTGAGTTGCAAGCTCATCAAACACTCAATCCAAATCAAATAGCTCAACCGAAAGTTGATTTACTTCAACCATTGCGTCGTAAGCTTGATTCTTTAGAAATTAAAAATCCGAAATTGGCGAAGTTTCTTGCAAGAATGATCCCGGCTCAATGCCCTTTTGAGCGAGATATCCTGCTGTTTGGTCGCAAAATTGCCCACATTCCCCCAATGTGCAAGATAAATCCGCTGTACGACGAACTTGTGGGATTACGTTTTCGTGCTTTGTGTTATTTGGCTGATGTTTGCGGTGAGGATATTCAATCTTACTGTTAAATTGTGAAAAAATCACTTATGTAAGGTCACAGCTTGGCTCGCAGTGCAAGTTTCATCTTATATATGATCGATGTCTTTGCGTCAGCTTGCTCCTCCGTTATAATGATTGCATTCTCAGACGACTTGTACACCATCAGATAAACTCACACCAACGACGATTAATGTCTGCCAGTGCCAATCGTGAGATTATTGCTAACCATAGAGCACAACAGTACTGAACCATCTCCAATAGTTGAGTTATCTCCCGCCTCAAAAGAACCGTGAAAGACGATCTTATGATCTTCTAGCACCCTCAAGAGCACGGAAAGTAACGCGGTTTTCTATTCTCCATTTTGCAAATGATAATTGATGAACCTTCACCAGGCTCAACAAGTCATACCATGTTGGATTTTAGATTTACCGATTGTCAAAGAGTTACTGGTAATCGCTTATTAATGCGTTTTATCTGTCCCAATCATTTTTCTAATAGGTATCAGCTAGGTTGTTTTGTTGAGCCAAGGTTATAATTTTCCAAGAAGTGATAGCTTCTTTCAATATCACCTTGGCTGAAGGGAACAAATAATGGAGATTAACGTAGAGCATCAACCAAGCATTGAGCCGCTTAACGAACTGGGTGTGTTCAAATGGGGGATTTGGACAAAGGAAGTCTCAAAGTTTCCTTGGACTTATGACACTCAAGAAACATGCTATTTTTTAGAAGGTGATGTCATCGTTACACCTGAGGGTGGCGAATCAGTGCAGATGGGTAAAGGTGATTTGGTGACTTTTCCGGCTGGAATGTCCTGCACTTGGGATATTAGAAGCGATGTCAAGAAACATTATTGTCTTGATTCGTCAGGAATTTAGGAATTATTGAATTAAGAGTATTTCCAGAATACCTAATTCAGCATTTAATAATCTATCCTTAAAAAGGTGCAACCTTAATAAGGACGTGGAAGAAAAATGTTATTGCATTTAAGCACCTGGCAGGAAGTCGAGGCTTATCTCCAACAGTCTAGGGGTATTATTTTCCCTATTGGTTCCACAGAACAACACGGACCTACAGGATTAATTGGGACTGATGCGATTTGTGCGGAGGCGATCGCCCGTGGTGTGGGTGAAGCGACTCAAGCAATAGTGGGTCCGACAATTAATGTGGGCATGGCATTACACCATACTGCTTTTCCTGGTAGTATAAGTCTGCGTCCCAGCACGATGATTCTAGTGCTGCGAGACTACATCACCTGTTTAGCTAAAGCTGGTTTTACAAAATTTTACTTTATCAACGGACACGGCGGTAACATAGCTACCCTCAAGGCTGCTTTTTCTGAAATATACGCCCACTTGGAAGATATACAAATTCCCAACGCGCAACGAGTGCAATGCCAAGTTGGTAACTGGTTTATGTGCGGTTCAGTTTACAAGTTGGCAAAGGAATTATATGGGGATCAAGAAGGTTCCCATGCAACACCAAGCGAAGTTGCAGTGACTCAATTTGTGTATCCAGAAGCGATAAAGCAAGCACCTCTTTCAGAAGAAGTTGCTACTGGACACAGGATTTATGGTGCTGCTGACTTTCGTCAGAAATATCCAGATGGCAGAATGGGTTCAAATCCGGCTTTGGCGACACCTGAACATGGGAAACAGTTATATGAGTTGGCGGTGAAAGAACTTAGCAATGGGTATTTGGAGTTTTTGAACGCAGATTGAACGATGAGAAGGCTTGATCCCCTAACCTTCTTAAAAAGGTTTAATGTAGAGCAAGTAGCTTGCCTCATCTACAAGTTAAATCTTCTATGTCATTGATTTCAAGGCGTCTGCTTGCTCCTGCTTCGTGATAACTGCATTATCTGGGACTTGTACACCATCACGTAGAGTCACATCAACGACCAATGCCCCAGTTCCAATCGTCACATTATTGCCAACCTTAGAGCGAAATAGTACTGCATCATCTCCAATAGTCAGGTTATCTCCTACCTCTAAAGGACCATGAAAAACAATATTATCATTTGTGTCTAGGTTGTTGCCGATACGAATGCTAGTACCCTTAAGGGCATGGAAGGTAACACGGTCTTCAATATCAGCACTATCCCCGATAATAATTGGTGAACCTTCATCAGCACGAATTGAAGTGCGCCGTCCAACAATACTATTGTTTCCTATGCGCACGTCGCCAACAATGCGAGCAAATTCTTCAAGCCGTATGTTTTTACCAAGAGTCGGCTGAACAGGCTGAGGATTCCAAGAAGTTCTTGGTGCAGCGCTGACTCCACTTACAGCGTCGTATCCCTGTTGTTTATAAAGTTCGCTGTAGTTTTCGGCAAACTCCTTATTGACTTCCAACACCTCTTTTTGGAATTTTGAATTCGCCTCTGTCTTTAAAGGGAGCGCATCTGCTTGCGCTTGCGTCGTAATAACTGCCCCGATTGGCACTAAGCGGTCTTTGTCGATACGCACATTAGATAGTTTTGCACCATGTAATACAAAAGCACCATCCTCTAACACCACGTTATTGAGATCGGCAAGGAAACCTATGAAGGTGAAGTTGCCAATTTTTGAGTTCTTAATCTTTGCTTGATGGGCAATGCTCACTTGTTTACCGGTACTACTTGAGAGTTTACCGCAGTTTGATGCAGGAGCTTGTTGGTTACGCGACGCCAAGAATACAATATTGTCTTGGAGGTTGGTTTCACTGTTAATGCAAATACGGGTATCAGGATCGGCTTGCAGAGTCGTATTGCCAGCAATAAAAACTTTCTGTCCTACCGAAACATCACCAAATTGTTCGACCAAGGGACTAATAAAGCTAGAGTTGACCACGACATTCAACGGTCGAAACAGTCTAAACAAGTTGCTTTTTTCCGCAGAGATAACAACTTCCCCCAAAGTGAGAACAAATAAGAGAATGCCTATAATGATAGGCATCTGAAATTTCTTACTAAATGTCCTATGCATAAGTAATATTACTCAGGAGCTTTGCTTTAAGAATAGTCGTAATTTTTATTTTTTTGAATCCGTCTTCTGAACGAAGACAAACAAGAAAAATTATAGTACTAAGTCAACCTAGTTAAAAGCACTTTAATGAACCAATACGGTTTATACCATTTCACGAAAATTCTGATACAAATGGTTAATCTCTAATTCTTTCCCCCTGCCCCCTGCTCCGTATTTGTATAACTTTAAAGTGAAACGGTATTAGCTAAGGATTAAGTAATTTTTCGGACATGATATTACAATCTTTTCAGGATGGGCGTCTTGCCCATCCAACAAACAATATTCTTAAGTTAATTAACCACGAGCAATACCCTCTTGACGCGCAGCACGTTGCACAGCACCAGCAACTGCACTCACGACTCGTTCATCAAATACAGAAGGAACGATGTGTTGTTTGTCAAGGTCTGAGGGTTTAATTAAGGATGCGATCGCACTCGCCGCCTCCAAATACATTGTAGTAGTAATTGTTGCAGCCCGACAATCCAAAGCACCACGGAAAACACCCGGAAATGCTAGAACGTTGTTGATTTGATTAGGGTAATCACTACGACCTGTTGCCATAACTGCAACATCGTCTTTGATCAACTCTGGCTGAATTTCGGGAATGGGATTTGCCATTGCAAACACGATTGGGTCTTTTGTCATAGAACGCACCATTTCTGGTGTTAAAACCCCCGGTGCGCTCAAACCAATAAACACATCTGCACCTTGCAAAGCACCTGCCAAGGTTCCTTGAGCCTTGACGGCAAATTCGCGCTTTTCTTCTGTCAAGTCAGTGCGACTGGTAGAAAGAATACCTTTCGAGTCGCACATCCAAATTTTTTCTGCCCCTGCTTTTCTGAGTAACCGGGCGACGGCTACGCCAGCAGCCCCAGCACCATTTATCACAATGCGGATATCTCCCATCGACTTTTGTACTAGCTTGAGGGCGTTATACAACGCTGCTAAAGTGACAATTGCCGTACCATGTTGGTCATCGTGAAAAACGGGGATATCTAATTCTTGCCGTAGTCTTGCTTCAATTTCAAAACAGCGGGGAGCAGCGATATCCTCTAAATTGACACCCCCAAATACCGGAGCAATATTTTTGACAGCTTCGATAATCTTCTCAGTATCTTGGGTATCGAGGCAGATAGGAAAGGCATCAATTCCAGCGAATTCCTTAAACAGCATGGCTTTACCTTCCATTACTGGTAAGGCGGCTGCTGGACCAAGATTTCCCAACCCCAAAACAGCTGTGCCATCAGTCACAATGGCTACAGTGTTTCGTTTGATGGTTAAGTTGTAAACTTCTTCTGGATTTTCGGCGATCGCAGTACAAATTCTTCCAACTCCCGGCGTGTAAGCCATCGCTAAATCAGACACACTTTTTAGAGGAATTCTGCTGGTAATGCTGATTTTTCCGCCACGATGTAAATTAAAGGTGCGATCGTAAACATCGATAACCTTAATATCTGGCACAGCTTTCACCGCTTGCACAATCATCTCAGCATGATCACTGCTGGCTGCATCAACGGTGATTTCGCGAATCGAAATATCCCTTGTTTGTTCGATTAAATCAATTTGACCAAAATTACCGCCGCTGGTTGCTATAGCCTTGGTTACGTGAGCCAACATTCCGACGCGGTTAGGAATTTCCAAGCGGAGTGTCAAGCTAAAACTAGAATTAGGAGTCAGATCTGCCATGCTTTGTTGATTGTGGGTTTTAGATTTAGATTTTAGACCAAATATTTCTAATTAATACTTATTTTCTTCATCTCCACCCACTTGTGTTACTTCTTCCACTCCTAATCCTACAGTGTACACACCGGATCGCTCAAAACCTCACCCTCGCTTGAATCGGCGCTAAAATCTTTCCCTCTCCTTAATAAGG